>DAIDAS010000278.1 GCA_027310505.1 bacterium | reverse complement strand
TCCACTGGCAGGGCGGGCGCTGGGAATGTGCGCCGGCGATCGCCGCCTAGATCAACGCCCCTGTAACCGCGAAATCGTAGCTTGGCTGACGTTGAACAGCGCCGCGACAGAACGCTGCGTGTCGCCGGCGTCGAGCTTGCGCCGCGCCTCGGCCTGCTGGTGCGGGGTGAGGGCGCTCTTGCGGCCGAACTTGACCCCGCGCGCCTTGGCCCCAGTGCATTATTGGGACACAGATATACGGTAGTCGGTCGCATTGTCCGGTTGCTGCTATTTTCTGAGCTGTTCGACCCCGAGCTCCCGCCAGATCCAGGAAAAATCGTAGGTAGCCATGGGATCCGCGTCATTGGGGTGATTTGCTGCCCGGTTTTCAATGAATTTGAGCCACTCAGCGATCTTTTTGCGCCCGCTCGCGGTTTTTGCTGCCTCGCGAGGTGTGAGCTCGCCCAGCATGCCGACAGGCTGGTCGAGCGCTTCGCGGTAATGTCTGTCCATGACATCATGGACCAGCTGCGCAGCCGCTTCCGGCGGAACAGCAGGCTCTGCCGACGGCAGACGTTGGTGGTCGCGCATGGCCTGCTCGATCGTCACGATTTCGGTCAACGGCTTGCCCACGGCGGTGCCCAGCAATTCGGATAGCGCTGCGGTGCCGATCTTGGCCCGATTGGCTGAGTTGACCGAAAGAGCGAGAGACTTGCCCTTGAGTTCGATGGTGCCGAACACCGTCCGGCCATCATCGGTGCTTGTTCCGAACGCGAGTTTCCCGGGCCCTTTTGCACGCGGTATCGTGTCTGCTGACGGCTTCAGCCAGTTCCAATACTGATCGTTCGCGCGGTGCAGTTCGGGGTGCGCATCGAGCAGCGCAGCGACGGCTTCAGCGGAAGCGCCGCGCTTGACCGGAAAGCGTACATTGTGGAACACGAGGTCATCGCCATCGGTATTCTGCACCATGGGGGATTGCAGCCCCATCGCTCTGGGCAGGACGTCGAACAGCCATGCAGTGGTGAACAGATGTGCGATGCTGGCAAGTGTTTCGTCTTCGATATCTATCTTGGCCGACTTTCGGCGCTTCCCGCTCGCGACCCTGAACCCATCGAGCAGGTTTTCGGCAGCCTCAAGCGTGAAAGGCAGGATGACACCGGACAACACGTGGGCGCTGCGTTCGGGCACGACCCGCACGGCAATCCTGTCCCATTGCCGCAGCGTGCGCGAACCGGATTTTTCCCTGATACGAATGGGGTCCCCGCCACGCACGAGATCGCGAGCGGCAAACCCCTCACCTGGAACGATGTCACTGACTTCGTACAAGCTCATCGCTGAGTCCCGAAGGGCGCGAAGATAGGTCTTTGTCGGTGCCTTTTCGTTCCAGCCACGCCGCTTGAGGTAGTCGTCGACCAGATTTTCGCCATCGGGTTCGAACCGGCGTGTCATCAGGTCTTCAAGCGCGCAGCCAAACAAAACCCCGGTGTAATGATCGCTGATGATGTCGCCGATCTCACCAAATTCGAGGTTGAACTCCTCCATTGCGGCACCGACGTGGTCGGAAAGCGCATCATGCAGGGCTTCGGCCCAATCATCGCGGGTTGCGAATTTTATGATGCGGGAGAGATCGTGGCCGACGTTCATACGGTGTCTTTGAGGAAAGCGCGCCGCGCGGCAACAATCCGCGACACTGTGGGTTGGCTGACACCGAAGATGCGGGCCATTTCAGCAGCGGACTTGCGGCCCGATGTCACGCTGTCGGCTATTTCGGCGCGTTGCCTGGCATTCAGCTTTGGTCGGCGGCCACCAACGCGACCCTCGGATCGCGCCTGATCGAGACCGGCTTTGGTGCGCTCGCGGATCATGGCGCGTTCGAACTCGGCGAAGCTGCCGACCATCTGCATCATCATCCGGCCTGCCGGTGTCATCGTGTCGATGCTTTCAGTCAGCGATCGAAAACCCGCTTTAGCCGCCTCGATCCGATCGAGCAGGTGCAGCAAGTCTTTCAATGATCGTGAAAGGCGATCCAGCTTCCAGACCGCCACAACATCACCGTCGCGAAGCTGATTGAGCATTCGGTGCAGTTCGGGCCGATCCCAGCGCCCACCGCTTGCGGTCTCCTCAAAGACCCGCTGGCACCCCGCGTCCTTCAAAGCACGCATCTGCAACGCGGTACTCTGATCGTCGCCCTTGGAGATACGCGCATAGCCGATCAGCATGTGACCTCATTTGCAAACGGTCGTTTCTGAAAGGCCGTGGGCAGTCACGTTCCCGTCAGCGATTACGGCTTTCAAAATCCTCTTTCAATTCGATAACGAATGGAAAGACGTTTGTGAAGGGATTCGGTTGATGCCTGCACGCATTCCAATGACAGAAAGGCAAAGAGCAGAGCTTTTGGCGCTGCCCGCCACCGAGCAAGAGGTGGTTCGGCACTACAGCCTCGACGATACCGATCTTACCCTCATCGCCAAGGCCCGAACGCCAGCGACCAAGCTTGGCTACGCCTTGCAGCTGTGCTGTCTGCGCTTTCCTGGCCGATATCTACGCCGTGGCGAAGTGCTGCCGGCTGTCATGCTCGATTACATCGCCGAACAGGTCAACGTCGATGCCGAGGCGATTGCTGAATTCGCGCGGCGCGGGCCGACGCGATATGAGCAGCTGGCGACCATCAAGCGAAATCATGGCTTCCGCGACCTGAGCCATCCGCTGCGTTCCGAGCTTGGCGCATGGCTTGACGATGAGGCTCTTGCGCTAACGGATGGTCAGGCATTGCTCGACCGCCTCGCCGATAGGATGCGCACAGATCGGATCATCATTCCGGGAGCGAGCGTCATCGAACGGATGGTGGCATCGGCGCTGCACCAGGCCGACAAAGCTTTCGCAGCTTCAATTCATGCCCAGCTCGACACCGCGTCCCGGCAAAGGCTGGACGCAGTTCTGGCCGAGAAAGTCCATGATCAGCAAAGCCGGTTGAGCTGGCTGCGAGCACCGCCAAACCGCGTGAGCGCCCGCACACTGCTTGAACTTCTCGACAAGATCGATGCGATCCGGGCGATTGGGATCGATGAAGTTTCGGTTCCTGACGCGGCATGGGCCAGAATGAACCAGTTGGCGCGCGAAGGCGTTCGTCTGACCGCACAGGCGCTCCAGCAGATGACGCCGCCTCGCCGCATGGCAACGCTGGTGGCAACAATGCGCGAATTGGAGGCCACCACTACAGATGCTGCGCTTGCCATGTTCGGATCGCTGGTGGGGCGGGCCAACCTCCGGGCCCGCAAGCGCCTGGGCGAAACCATCCTTGCCTCGGCCGATCAAGGACGAGAGCGGCTCGTCAGGATCGCTGCCGTGCTCGAAGCAATGACCATGGCTCTGCGCAAAGGCGAAAATGTTGAGGCTGCCGTCACCTCTGTCGCTGGTCTCGATCTGATAGAAGCCGATGCGCAGCTCATTCGCCGCTCGACGAAGCCGGGTCGCCCGGATATCGCAGGCGAACTCCAACCGGAATACCGGGTATTCAAGCAGATCGGCAGCCGCTTTCTCGCTACGTTTGCGTTCGATGGGCGCCAGTCGACGTCCTCGCTCCGTACCGCAATGG
>DAIDAS010000170.1 GCA_027310505.1 bacterium | reverse complement strand
GAACGTGTTTCATCTTGATTCCCTGGTTGCTGATGGATGGATTTTAACCTGTAAAAACTATGGACAAGCAACCCCACCTTTTAGTTTGCATTTCGGCGCATGGTTTTGGTCATGTGGCGCAAACTGCACCCGTCCTCAACGCCCTGCATGCCAGGGTACCCAAGGTGCGCATCACCATCCGCAGCATGGCTCCGCTGGAGCATTTGCGCTCACGCGTCCATGTGCCGTTCGAGTATGTGTGTGAAGGGGAGGATATCGGCATGCTGATGTCTTCCCCGCTGGACGTGAACGTCGATGCGAGCGCCGAAGCGTACCAGGCCATGCACCGCGACTGGGATGCAAAAGTGATGCATGAAGCTGGCACTTTGCGTGAGCTGGCACCGGACTTCGTGCTTTCCAACGTGGGCTACTTGCCCCTGGCCGGGGCTCATCGCGCCGGCATTCCCTGTGCCGCCATGAGCTCGCTCAACTGGGCGGATATTTACACGCATTATTGCCGGTCACCTCAGGTGGCAAGCCAGATTCAGGCAGCATACAACAACGCCGATGTATTCCTGCGGCCGACTCCGGGCATGCCCATGCACGGGTTGCGGCGGCTTTATCTTGTGGGCCCCGTGGTCGATGTCGGGCGAAATCGTCGGGATGAAATCAATGCCCGCTTTAATTGGGCCTTGGGAAACCGGCTGGTGCTGGTGTCGCTTGGCGGCATTGCCGGCCATCTGCCCATGGATAACTGGCCGCGCCTGCCGGGAGTGCGTTGGCTGGTGCCAGCGGGGTGGCGTGCCACGCACCCGGACGCAGTCATGCTGGAGTCTCTTGAAATGCCGTTTGGCGACATCCTGGCCAGCAGCGATATGCTGATATGCAAGCCCGGTTATGGCAGTTTTGTCGAGGCGGCCTGTAGCGGTATCCCCGTACTCTACGTCGATCGCGAAGACTGGCCAGAAACCACGGCTCTGGTGCAATGGTTGGCGGGGCACGGGCTGTGCCGCGAAGTGAGCCGGTGCGCGCTGGAGGCGGGCGAGTTTACGGAAGCCCTGGAACACATGCTCGCCCAGCCCAGGCCCCGGCCGGTAGAGCCGACAGGTGTCGGCGAGGTGGTGGCGTGGCTGGAAGAACGGCTGCGCGGCTAATCGCGCCGCTCGATCAGCATGGCATCGCCATAGCTGAAAAAGCGGTAGCGCTGCGCAATGGCGTGCTGGTAGGCGTGGCGGATATTGTCCGCCCCGGCGAAAGCCGAAACCAGCATGATGAGCGTGGTGCGCGGCAGGTGAAAGTTGGTCAGCAGGCGCTCCACCACCCTGAATCGATAACCCGGCGTGATGAAAATATCGGTGTCGCCACTGCCTGCCGCGATGTCGCCGCTACGCGCCGCGCTTTCCAGCGCGCGTAGCGCGGTCGTGCCGACCGCCGTCACCTTGCCGCCGTGTTGTCGGGTGGCGTGAATCCGGTCCACTGTCGCCTGCGGCATGTCGAACCATTCGCTATGCATGATGTGCTCGGCAGGGTCTTCCACCCGAACTGGCTGAAAAGTCCCTGCCCCCACGTGCAGCGTGACGAAGGCGGTTTGTACGCCCATCTCCTGTAATCGCTGCAGGAGCGCCTGGTCGAAATGCAGGCCGGCGGTAGGCGCCGCCACCGCCCCCGGCTGTCGTGCGTACACGGTCTGGTAGCGTTCGTCATCCACATTGCCCGGTGTGTGGGTGATGTAAGGCGGTAGCGGCAGACTGCCGTGACGTTCCAGCAGGTCAAATAGCGGGATGTCCCCCAAGAAGCGCAGTTCGAACAAATCATCATGGCGGCCCAGCACTTCGGCTTCAACGGCCTCGGCCAGCCATAGCCGCGTGCCTGGCTTGGGCGACTTCGACGCGCGGACGTGCGCCAGTGCACGGTGCGCATCGAGTACTCGCTCTACCAGTACTTCGACCTTGCCGCCGCTTTCTTTTTGGCCTTGCAGCCGCGCCTTGATGACACGGGTGTCGTTGAATATCAGCAAATCGCCGGGCTGCAGAAATTGCGGCAGGTCGGCAAAAACGCTGTCACGCAATTCGCCGGTGTTGCCATCCAGGCGAAGCAGCCGGCTGGCTGTGCGTTCCGCCGCCGGAAATTGTGCGATCAACGCGTCTGGAAGATCGAAATCGAAATCGCTGGTACGCATGAAACTCCTTGTATGACCTGTTTAATGTGCTGCAACACTACTGAAATGGGCGCATATTCGCTATAATGCCGACTCCCAAGCCGGGATGGCGGAATCGGTAGACGCAGCGGATTCAAAATCCGCCGCTGGTAACAGTGTGGGGGTTCGAGTCCCCCTCCCGGCACCAATCAAGCTCGCATGACTTTTTGCGAGGTCGCTTGAGTTCCCGCTCGTATCATCGAACGTTTCCAGAAAATGGAAAGAACATGCATAATACAACGATAAAAAGATATGGAGATTCCATATTCTCGTTCTCTTTAATGAGGTCGTTATGCTGATTTCAAGAACTAGCCAATACGCAATTCAGTCCATGATCTATATTGCCACTCAGCCGCTGGGGACGCCCATCCTCAGCCGTGAAGTCGCTGAAAAACTGCAGGTGCCCGCTGCGTATCTTGCCAAGATCATGCAGATGCTGTGTAAGGGCGGCTTGGTAACTTCATTCCGTGGCCGCCTGGGCGGTTTCTGCCTGCGCGAAGACCCGGCGAAAATCGATCTGATGCGTATCCTGCAGATCACCGAAGGCGCGGATTTTACCAAGGATTGCGTGCTTGGGCTCAAGGTTTGCAGCGACGAAACCGCCTGTCCCATGCATGCCCAGTGGAAGCCCATCAAAATGGAAATCATCGACCTGCTCAACCAGCAGACCCTGGCCATGTTGAGCGAGGCCGTGCTGGGGGGTAAATACCGGATCAGCGATATTCCTTACGCGCTGCTCCCAGCGGGGGCGGCGACCAAGTAATTCATCCGCTGGAAGTGAAAACGGCCTGCAAATGCAGGCCGTTTTCTTTGGTGGGATGAGGGCTGTCCCACGGCCAAATTCGGTGTTTTCTGAAGCTCGCCATATTCCCCGTGCTCGATTAATCTCTTAGTATGGAGGCCGCTTCATACTTTCGTGATCGATGGCTGTCGGACAAACTCTGACCCGAGAGCCAGGCAGGCGAGTTGTGGGTTGATTTGATTTTCAAGGAAGCAGGCGGCGATGAAAGAAAAAGTCAGGAAAGGCTACAACAGGCTCGCAAACGTGTTTTCGAGGGAGCTGCTGGAAGCGTCCTTGCCATCGATTATTTTTATCCTGATCGCGCTGGTCGTCAGTTACAAGTTTATCGATCCTGCTCCCCCCAAAAAGATTGTCATCTCTACAAGCGATCAGGGAAGCAACTATGGTGCATTTGCCTCGGTTTACCGGGAATACCTGAAAAGAGAAGGCATCACGCTTGAGTTGCGCGAATCTGGCGGCGACAGTGAAAACCTGCAACGGCTAAAGAATGAAGACTCCGGGGTTGATATGGCGTTTATTCAGGACGGGATTGCGCGTACCGAGGGCGCCGGGTCGTTGCAATCGTTAGGTAGTCTGTATTATGAACCTGCGTGGATATTCTGCCGGTGCAACAATGAAACCTACCACCTGGCAGACCTGAAGGGCAAAAAAATTGCTATTGGCAAAGATGGTAGCGGAACGCACATTCTTTCAATGGCGTTGCTGAACGCAAGCGGGGTGAATGCGCAGAATTCGGAGCTGGTTTCCATTGATGACAAGGGCGCCGAACAAGCGATTCTCAAGGGTGAGGTCGATGCCGCCATTATTGTTGATGTCCCTAATTCGCCTATCATCAAGGAAGTCTTGAGTGACGAATCGATCCACCTGGTAAGTCTTGATGACGCCGAAGCTTATACCAGGCAATTCAATTACCTGCATCATCTGACATTGCCGGAGGGCTCCCTTGACCTGGAGCGCAACATCCCCTCGCGCGATATTCACTTGCTGGCACCCGTGGTCACACTTGTCGCTCGTGGCAACATGCATCCAGCATTGGTTTACCTGATGCTCAAGGTGATTGCGCAGGTGCATGGCGGATCGGGGATGCTCAACAAGGAAAAAGACTTTCCTTCGGACAAGGACAATGATTTTCCGTTAAGCGACCAGGCCAGTAATTTCTATAAGTCCGGCCTGCCCATCCTGGACAAGTACCTGCCTTTCTGGGCGGCCACGTTTGTGAACCGCTCACTGATCGTCATCCTGCCGCTGCTGGCAATATTTATTCCGCTGACCAAGATTATTCCTACTGTTTATATCTGGCTGGTCAAGATGAAGCTATACAGATACTACGGGGAGCTGCGATTCCTTGAGACCCAGTTGCGGCAAAGTGTCGGCAAGCAAACCCACGCGCAGTATCTGGACGAATTGAACGAAATTGAAGACAAGGTCAATGAATTGAAGCTGCCCGTGGCATTCTCGCAACATATCTACGAGCTGAGAGGTCATATCGAACTGGTGAGGAGGAAGCTGGAGCGACTGGAGACTGCAGTGGGCAAGTGAGTAGATATAGTCTCTTGAAGGCTCGTACAATCGATGGCGCTGGTCTGGACAATTGGCAAGCGAACGGTCTTCGTTTCGGATGGGCGTCAAAAACGTTGTTCCGCACGGAAGGTCCGCCTACGTGGTTCCACTTATTGATCTGCGGGCAATGTAAGCATCTAATCACCTCCTCGTGGCGGGATGGCCCGTTTCATTCGGCAGGCTCCCGGCAATTCGCATCTGTCATATGCATTGAATTTCCTCTTGATTACGATTCAAGGAGGTTGAAATGCCGAATCCCAATGCAGTCGTCTCCAACGTCATAAGTTTCGATCCACCGCTCGACAGGACGCCCGCCGAGCTTTTGCTTGCCGAACGCGGTCTTTTCGTGGAACTGGAGGCGGGGCGGCGTGTGCGTCTGGATTCAGCCGATCAGCGCTCGCCCGGTTTTGTCCAGATTCTGGATGGGTTGAACAAGCTGCGGATGCCCGTCTATCTGGAGATAGACCCGGCGACTTCGGTGATCACGCGGCTGCTTATTCCACACCTGACCCGCGTCACTGGCGTGCGCCAGGTTGACGAGAGCATGCTCAGTGTGGAACTGGAACTGTCGCATGCGCGTCACGTGCTGCGGCGTGGACAGCCCGACTTTGACGAGTTGGAAAGGCTGCTGCGTGAAGCGGTCACCAAGCGTGAATTGGCCATCCTCACCGAGGACGACGACCACAACATCATTGACGTCCGGTTTTTTAAACCGGGCCCGGAGGTTCCGCTTCCCCCTTATCCTCCGGAGGTTCCTCCCCTTGAAAAAGGGCTTCCAGGCTGGATCAGGGATCTGCTGGGGCGGATATGGTTCTGGAAATGCTGGCCTTGGTGGTGGTGCTGTTGCATCTCCAAGACCAAGGCCCAGCAGGTCTTTGACGCGATGAATGCTACCAGCTGCAATCCGCTCACTGTGCCTGCGCCATGCATCCCTTTTCTCTACCCCGATGATGGTTGCTGGGCCCGGGCTCACGAAATGTGTCGGCTGATGATTAACTTGGGGCTATCGCCCAAGAAGGTCTGGATACGCGCCAGTGCAGGGCATTGGTTGCACGTGGACACGAAGAACAACCCTGCCTGTTATGTGAACTGGGGTTGGCATGTGGCGCCTACGCTATGTGTGCGTGGGCCGGGTTTCTTTCAGATGCAAAGCATGGTGATCGATCCGTCGCTGTTCACCTCACCGGTGACCAAGGCGACCTGGAAGTCTGTCCAGGGGGATCCCGGTGCGACGCTCACGGATAGCGATGCCTCACAGTATTGGCCGGGTGGCGGGACTGATTCGACGTACTCAGATACCAATGTCCGTCTCGCCTACTATCGATTGCAACTTCAGAATCGGGCAATACAGTACGGATCGCCGCCTTATGCGAATTGTCCGTAGTTTCTGAAAACTGTTGGGCATCATGGGAAGGAGGTCATGGTGGTGGCACGCGTCGTCAGGCTCGGAAGCGCAAGGGTGGAAGGTGAAGGGACGCGCATCGGGACAGTCCGGCTCCCGCCACGCGGTGTGCCCAAGACCGAGTTCGCTGCGCAGAACTGGTACGACGTCTGGTTTCCCACTCTGGCGCCGACAATCGAAACCATGAAGCTTGCCCATGAGGCCAAAACGCCGGCCCAGTGGGCAGCGTTTGCCAACAGGTACCGCGCCGAGATGGCGGCACCGGAAAACCGTCACGCCATCGAGTTGCTCGCTGTGCTCTCCCACCAAACCAACTTCTCGATTGGATGCTACTGCGAGAACGAAGCGCATTGCCATCGTTCGGTGTTGCGTGAATTGCTGGCCGAGCATGGTGCCAGCCTAGCAGCGTCACCATCATGACGACGATGCCAAGCCTGTCACCAACCTTTGGATATGGAGGAAAACCATGAATCCCGTTGTTCACTTTGAGATGCCCTACGACAGCAGGGAGCGTATGGCGAAATTTTATGAGGCGGCATTTGGCTGGCAGACACAGATGCTCGGCGAGGACATGGGGAATTACGTACTTGCGACGACAGCCATGCCGGACGCAAGTTCAGGAGTTCCGGCTGGCAGCATCAATGGCGGATTTTTTCAAAAAAAGGCCGACTGTCCGGCTCAATATCCGTCTGTTGTGATTGCGGTTGACGACATTCGGGAGTCGATGAACAAGGTTACTCAGGTGGGCGGTAAAGTCCTTGGCGAGCCGATGGAAATCCCTGGTGTCGGGCAATATGTCTCGTTCCTGGATAGCGAGGGTAACCGGAACAGCATGCTCCAACCTGCCATGCGTATGGCAATGCCGTCTTGACGTGGGCGCACATCGAGCTTATCGCGCAGCAGAGACGCGTTGCTGATTCGGCAAGGCCCGGAATCTTGAAAAGAAAACGGCCCACATCGCTGTGAGCCGCATCAATACTGGTGGGACGGGAGGGGGTCGAACCCACGGCCAACGGAGTCCCGGCCTCGATCGCCAATGCTTGCCGGTAATCGCAAGTATCCCTACATCTCTAGTTTTGGATTTATTCCAATAATTGGTTAGTCTGGCGAATGTCCGAAATGTCCCAATAACGGACACTCAACGGTTGCCCCTCAGTAATAATAAAATAAAGAAAAATCACTTGATTCAAGGCACATCTAAGTCTCAAATGCCTTATTACTTGGGTGCATAAAACACCTTACACACTCGTCTGCATCACTCAGTTTTGTTGATACGCAACGACCTAACCATTGCTCATATTGATTTCCGTATCGTTTTTGGAATGTTTCTGAGTTGCTTTTTAAATATGAAATTATGCGACTTTGGAGGCACAAGTCAGATTCAGTGTCACCTGATTTTCTAAACGTCTCCCATATGTACACTTCTGGATCAATACTAGATTTGTGCATCTCACTTGTATAACCAAATGCTTCGTAGAACTTATCCAAGTTTTCTATGTGATGTAAAACATTACCGTCTTCTAAAATACAATTATTTTTTTCATTGTAAGGACTTGAGACGATATAGTTAAAATGGGGAGGGTTTTTTTCATTATTCATGGCGCTAAAACTATTTTTCTGCAATTCCTACTTCGTTAATCAGAAGATTTGAATCGCCCCGCCTGCCCTAGACACTTTCGAGCCTGCTGAAATACTGCCTTTCGAACTCTACCGGAGACAGGCTGTTGTTGTAACCATGTCGTCGTGTTGGGTTGTAAAACATCTC
>DAIDAS010000274.1 GCA_027310505.1 bacterium | reverse complement strand
ACCACTTCGAACGCACAGCCGCATAAGGAGGCGATCATGCTCGACTACGAAACCCTCAAACTGGTCTGGTGGCTGTTCATCGGCGTATTGCTGATCGGCTTCGCCATCACTGACGGCTTTGACATGGGCGTCACCGCCTGGCTGCCGTTTCTCGGCAAAACCGACGACGAGCGCCGCGTCATCATCAACTCCGTCGGCGCGGTGTGGGAAGGCAACCAGACCTGGCTCATCACTGCCGGAGGCGCCATTTTCGCCGCCTGGCCGTTCGTTTACGCCGCCGCCTTTTCAGGCCTCTACATTGCGTTGTTGCTGGTATTGTTCGCGCTGTTCTTCCGCCCGGTCGGCTTCGATTACCGCAGCAAGCTGCCCGACCCGCGCTGGCGTAACGCGTGGGACTGGGGCCTGTTCGTCGGCGGTGCCGTGCCCGCGCTGATCTTCGGCGTTGCGTTCGGCAACCTGCTGCTGGGACTGCCGTTCCATTTCGACGAGACCCTGCGTGTCTTCTACACCGGCAGTTTCTGGGCCCTGCTCAACCCGTTCGCCCTGCTGTGCGGGGTGGTCAGCCTCTCCATGCTGATGATGCACGGCGCCATCTATCTCGAACTGCGTACCGATGGCACAGTACAGGCCCGCGCCCGCAAGGCGGCGCTGGCTGCCGGCACCGTCTGCGCCGTAGCGTTCGCACTGGCTGGAGTATGGTTGGCAGCCGGTATCGAAGGCTACCGTATCGTGGCCATACCCGATGCCAATAGCGCCTTCAGCCCACTGGCCAAGACCGTGGAAAAAGCAGCTGGCGCGTGGCTTTCCAACTACCATCAGCATGCGTGGATGATGGCCGCACCAGCACTCGGCTTCGTCGGCATCGCAATGGCGCTGCAGCAGGGTCGTGCCGGCAGGCAGGGTTGGGCGTTCCTTTTCAGCTCGGTCGCGCTGGCCGGAATCATCCTGACGGCGGGATTCTCCATGTTCCCCTTCGTCATGCCCTCATCGACCGACCCCAACAGCAGCCTGACCATCTGGGATGCCGTTTCCAGCCGGAAAACGCTAGGCATCATGCTGATCGTCACCCTCATCTTTTTGCCCATCATCCTGCTCTACACCTCATGGGTATATCGCGTGCTGCGCGGCAAGGTCACGGTGCAGTCCATACAGGACAACACCCACACCGCCTATTGATGACAGGAACGTCTTCGGATAGAAACACTGAAAGGAATTTTGTATGTGGTATTTCGCATGGATCCTCGGCGTCAGCCTGGCGGTAGCGTTCGGCATCATCAACGCCATGTGGCTGGAAATGGAAATGGCTTCGACAGATCGGGAATAAGTCCGATGGCGGCCCACCGGTCAGTCAATGGGTTCCGCACACTACTGACTGATTAATTCCGGCTAAACCGCTCTTCTTTCCACGGATCGGCCTCGTTGTGATATCCCCGTTCTTCCCAGAACCCAGGCCGGTCATCGGCGCGCAGTTCGATGGCCTTGAGCCACTTGGCGCTTTTCCAGGCATAGCGCTTGGGCACCACCAGCCGCACCGGGCCGCCATGCGCGCGGCTCAATGGCGCACCAAGCACGCGGTGGGCGACAATCACGTCGTCGTCCAGCAGCGCTTCCAGTGACAGGTTGGTGATGTAGCCATCGTAGCTGTGCAGGGCGACAAACCGGACATCCGGCAGCGGTTTGGCGAGCGCCAGGATGTCGCGGGCGCGCACCCCTTCCCAGTTCAAATCGAGTTGCGACCAGCGCGTGACACAGTGAAAGTCGGAGATATCCTCCACCTGCGGCAGCTTCAGGAAGGCATCCCAGTCCAGGCTGATCTCGTTTTCGACCAGCCCGTACACGCGCAGCTTCCAGTGCTCGAGTGTAATTTCCGGCCGAACGCCGAGATCGAGCACGGGAAAGTCGGTCACCAGCGTCTGCCCGACAGGCACGCGCTCGTTGGCATTCTGCTTGCCCGGCCTGCTGCCGCGCCGGGCCAGAGAAATCTTGCCTGCGATCAGTTTTTTCCAGTCCGGCATGGCGTGGTCTCCTGAAAGGCGTACCTGTT
>DAIDAS010000268.1 GCA_027310505.1 bacterium | reverse complement strand
CGACAACCCCCACTCCAGCGAAGAGTGGTCGCGCCTGATCCGCGAACTGATCGCACTGAATAACAACGAAGACCAGTCAGTCTACCTGCACATCACTCGCGGTGTCTCCAAGCGCGACCACCCATTCCCCAAAGGCGTGGCGCCGACGGTATGCATGATGAGCAACCCGCTCACCACGCCACCCGCCATCCAGGTCGAGAACGGCGTCGCGGCCATTTCTGCCGTGGATAACCGCTGGGATCGGTGCGACATCAAGGCCATCGCCCTGCTGCCCAACGTGCTGCTGCGCCAGCTGGCGGTAGATGCCGGTACGGCCGAAGCGGTTCTCTTTCGCGACGGCGTGCTCACCGAAGGCACTGCCAGCAACATTTTTGCGGTGGAAAACGGCGTCATCCTCGCCCCGGTGAAAGACAATCACATGCTGCCAGGCATCACCTACGATCTGTTGCTGGAACTGGCGGCGGCGCACGGCATCCCCGTGCAAACCGGTAAATTCGACGAGGCGCGCATCCGCAAGGCAGACGAGTTATGGATTTCCTCGTCGACGCGCGAGGTGCTGGCCATTATCTCGCTGGACGGCAAGCCCATCGGCAACGGCCAGCCGGGCCCGATGTTCCGGAAAATGTATGCGCTGTATCAGGACTACAAAACCAACGTGATGCGAAATGGCTGATCAAGAGACCCTGCTCGAATTCCCCTGCGAGTTCCCCATCAAGGTCATGGGTGAGACACGTGACGGCTTTGCCGAAGCCATCGTCGAGGTGGTTCGCATGCACGCACCGGATTTCGATGCCACCCACGTCGAAATGCGTCCGAGCAGCACCGGCAAATACCTGAGCCTCACTTGCACCATCACCGCCACTTCGAAACCGCAGTTGGACGACCTCTATCGCGCGCTGACCTCGCACCCGATGGTCAAGGTCGTGCTGTAAGCCTGATGCTTGTCAGAAACCTGGGGTTGACCGATTATGCGTCCACTTGGCACGCGATGCAGGACTTCACGGCCAAGCGCAACGCCGAGACACCAGACGAGCTATGGCTGACCGAACACCCGCCGGTATACACCCTCGGACTCAACCGCAAAGATGTTCGCCCGCCCTGGCGCGATGACATTCCGGTGGTACTTACCGACCGCGGCGGCAAGATCACCTATCACGGCCCCGGCCAGATCGTGCTGTATCTACTGCTCGACCTCAAACGCAACGGCCTCACCGTACGCCAACTGGTCGACCGCATGGAGGGCACCATCATTGCTCTGCTGGAAGAACAGGGCATCGCCGCGCAAGGCCGACTGGATGCGCCTGGCGTATACGTCAACGGCAGCAAGATCGCCTCGCTGGGCTTGCGTCTGAAAAACGGCTGCTGCTATCACGGGCTGGCGCTCAACGTGGACATGGACCTATCCCCGTTCAATGCCATCGACCCGTGTGGCTATCAGGGTTTGCAAGTAACGCAGATGTACGATTTCGGCATTCGCCACAATATTGAAACACTCGCCGCACAGTTGGTCGAGCGACTACAGAAAGAATTAAGCTACACTCCGCAACCATGAGCGAACCAGTCATCCGCAAAGAAAAAGGCGCCGCGAAAACTGCGCGCATCCCCATCAAGATCGTGCCGCAGCCTGCGCCGCGCAAGCCGGAATGGATCCGCATGAAAGTGCCGGACAGCGCGCGCTACCACGAAATAAAAAAAATTCTGCGCGACAACAACCTGCACACGGTGTGCGAAGAAGCAACCTGCCCCAATATCGGCGAATGCTTCAGTGGTGGCACGGCAACATTCATGATCCTGGGTGACGTCTGCACCCGCCGCTGCCCGTTCTGCGACGTGGCACACGGCAAGCCGCTGCCTCCTGATGCACAGGAGCCGGAGAAAATGGCACGCACTATCGCGGCCATGCGGCTTAAATACGTGGTCATCACCAGCGTCGATCGCGACGACCTGCGCGATGGCGGCGCGCAGCATTTCGTCGATTGTATCCGTGCGGCGCGCGAGCACTCGCCCCATTTAAAAATCGAAGTGCTGGTGCCGGATTTTCGTGGCCGACTCGATACCGCCATGGAGATTCTGGCAGAAGCGCCACCCGATGTCATGAACCACAACCTGGAGACCGTGCCACGCCTGTACAAGCAGGCGCGCCCGGGTGCGAACTATGCCCATTCACTCCGGCTGCTGGCCGATTTCAAGGCACGCTTCCCGGAAGTGCCCACCAAATCCGGTCTCATGCTTGGTCTCGGCGAAACCGACGAAGAAATCCTCGAAGTAATGCGCGACCTGCGCTCGCACGGTGTAGAAATGCTTACGCTGGGGCAATACCTGCAACCTAGCGCGCACCACCTTCCAGTCTTGCGCTTCGTCGAACCAGCTCGCTTTGAATGGTTCGAACAACAGGCGCTGGCCATGGGCTTTACCCAAGCCGCCTGTGGGCCGATGGTACGCTCCAGCTACCATGCCGACCAGCAGGCGCATGGTGCAGGAGTGTAGGCTCGGTCAATTCGGACTAGGCTTCAGGCGTACAGGTAAACACGATTCCGCCCTAAATTTTTAGACTGGTACATCGCTTGGTCGGCGTGGCGTAAAAGAACATCGGGGTCGTTCGAGTTGAAAGGGAAGAGGGTCACGCCAATACTGGCTGTAACCTTCGCTTCGCTGGCTTCATCCAGCGCGAACGGTTCATTGATTTCTGTAATGACGCGTTGAAGTACTGCCTGGTATTCCTCGACATTATCCAGGTTGGTCAGCAACAGCACGAACTCATCGCCTCCCAGGCGAGCGACAGTATCATGGGCACGAACGGAAGCCAGCATCCTGCGTGCGACCTCTTTCAACAGCTTGTCTCCCGCATCATGGCCAAACTGATCGTTGATGGGCTTGAATCCATCCAAATCAAGGTAGCAGACCGCTAGCAATTTCTCTGAGCGTCCAGCTTGCGCCAATGCTTGATTCAAGCGATCGGAAAGTAGCAACCGATTGGGTAAATTCGTCAGGACATCGTGATAGGCAATCTGCTCAATCTCTTCATGATGTTTCTTTAATTCCTCCAACTGTTTCATACGTTCACTAATATCTTCGACCGTCGACCAAATGTACTTTTCCCCATCGCTTCCAGTGATAAGCACACCATTCAGACGGATCGGGATGAATCGCCCCGCCTGCCCTAGACACTTTCGAGCCTGCTGAAATACTGCCTTTCGAACTCTACCGGAG
>DAIDAS010000264.1 GCA_027310505.1 bacterium | reverse complement strand
GATGTACAGCCTGATCAGCACGGTATCGCTGGAGCCGGAACCGATCCCGCTTGATCTCAAGGTGGTGGTGCTGGCCGACCGGCTGCTCTATTACCTGCTGGCAGAATACGATCCTGAGTTCGCTGAGTTGTTCAAGGTCTCGGCGGATTTCGAAGATGAAGTCCCGCGCAACGATGAAAACGATCTGCTTTACGCGCGCCTGGTTGGCACGCTTGCGCGCAGGGATAGCCTGCGACCATTCGACCGCGGCGCGGTGGCTTGCGTCATCGAGTACAGTGCGCGCCGTGCCGAGGATGCAGAAAAGCTCTCAACCCATATGGAAAGCCTGGCTGATCTCGTGCGCGAGGCGGATTATTGTGCGGGGCAGAGCGGGTGCGAGGTTGTGGGGCGCGAACATGTCGAGCAGGCGATCGCCGCGCAAATCCACCGCGCCGATCGTCTGCGCGAACGGTCACATGAAGCCATCCTGCGCGGCACGCTGTATATCGACACCGTTTACGAACTGGTGGGGCAGGTCAATGGCCTCTCCGTGTTCCAGCTTGGGCAGTTCGCTTTCGCGCAGCCGTCACGCATTACCGCCGCCCATCGTCTGGGCAGCGGCGGATTGATCGATATCCAGCGCGAGGTCAAGCTGGGCGGCGCGATCCATTCCAAGGGGGTGCTGATTATTTCCTCTTTTCTCGCCTCGCGTTATGCCTCGGAGCTGCCTTTGTCGCTGTCGGCCAGCCTCGTGTTCGAGCAGACCTACGGTATGGTGGAGGGTGATAGTGCCTCGGTGGCAGAGCTGTGCGCGTTGCTGTCCTCGCTCTCCGGCGTGCCGCTGCGGCAGGCGCTGGCGGTCACGGGTTCCGTGGATCAGTTCGGCAGGGTGCAGGCGATCGGTGCCGTCAACGAGAAAATCGAGGGGTTCTTCGACATCTGCAACAAGCGGGGCCTGACAGGATGGCAGGGCGTACTTATCCCGGCTTCCAATGTGCCGCACCTGATGCTGCGCCAGGACGTGATCAAGGCGGTTGAAGCGGGGCTCTTCAATATCTACGCCGTCGAAACCGTGGATGAGGCGCTGGAGTTATTGACCGGCATGCCTGCGGGCAGTGTGGATGAGCAGGGGATTTTTCCTGAGGGTAGCGTCAATCGCCGCGTCGCGGAACGCCTGCAAAAGCTGGCCGATCTGAGGCGCGACTACGGCAAGGAAGAGCCGTCCGGCCATAGGGCAACCGAATCCGGCGATGAAAACCATGCAGAAAAAGCCTAGCAGTGGCCGGATATTGCTCGCGCTGGATATCTCCCCGCGCAGCCGGGCAGCGCTGGAAATGGCGTCTGTACTGGCCGCAGAGCTGGATGCCGAACTGTCGGGGCTGTTTGTCGAGGATATCGATCTGCTGCGGCTTTCCGGATTGCCGTTCGTGCGTGAGCTAGGCCTGTTTTCTCGCGATCAGCACCCCATTACCGCGCACGAAGTCGAGCGTGCCATGCAGCGCGAAGCCGCCGAGGCGCAGCGCCAGCTTGCCGAAGCCGCCAGACGGTTGCAGCTGCGCTGGTCGTTTAATGTTGCGCGTGGCCGCATTGCCAGCGAGCTGTTTTCGCGAGCCGCTGGATTCGACTTGGTGGTGCTGGGCAAGTGCGCGCGCCTCGGCTTGCGGCTGGTCGGCGATTCGCTGGCAGAAATGGAATACCGGCCTGAGGCGGCGAATCCGGTGGTGGTCGCTTACGACGGTTCAGCCGGGTCGGAGCATTTGGCTGCCGCGCGACGCGCTCTCGAGTTGTCAGGCCGGATGGCCCGCGATGGCGGGGTGGAGTTACAGGTGCTGGTGACTACCGCGATGGCAGAAAATTGCGCTCGGGATATTGCTGCGGCCAAGTCCTGGCTTGCGCAGGCCGGGCTTGCCACAGCGAGTTGCCGCTGTGTCATTTCAGACCCGATCGGTGCGCTGGCGAAGGCGGTGCGGGAGGCGCGCGCAGGGGTGCTGGTATTGGGCGGCGAAGGACATTATCGCAGTGGCGAGGGATTTGCGACCCTGCTCAACGAAATCGATTGCCCGGTCATCCTCGTCACCTGAAGATTTCGGGCTGTCGCTGCCGGTTTTCCGGGCGTCGCGCATGCTGCTATTGCCGCACCACAAACCTCATCAGGTGGCTCCCGAAGCCCGATCGAAATCAGCCACGGCCTGTCTGAGCGACTGTGGCACCGAGTTGCGCAAGCTACGCCAGTGCCTGTTGCGCGCTAGCACATGCTTCTGATTGATTTCCAGCTCGATGCCAAGGTAGTCGTCAGCCGCGAAGCGTCGGCGCAGATATGCGGTGAATCCATCCGAAGTGCCGGTATACGGGTAGTTGCGGCGTACCCTGAGTTCTGGCGCGCACTGCTTGAGACATTGCTGCCAGTAGCTGCACAGCATGCGCTCACCCATGCGCGATGGGTCATAGAGCAGTCCGATATCGGCATTGCGCACATTCCCTTCCAGTTCCGGCGTGAAGCTGTGCGAGGATAGGTGGATGACCCGGTGGCCTTGCGCGATGCTGCTGGCGATCTCGCGCTCGATGCGTTGTCGATAAGGCAGGTAATAACGTTCGCGGATCTCGGTGTGGGTTTCAGCAGGTGCTGGCCTGGTGGCTTCTGAATACAGCCTGGCATGGCCAAGGGAACGGTTGAGGTCGATCAGCAGCCGGCTCGTGGTGGAGAAATGTAGCGGGGCCGATAGCGCCGCTGCTACGGTTCTCGCCATGATGAGAGCCCCGGGGTCGTAGCCGCGATGTGTTTCCAGCAGTGCTTCGTGGCCGTGGAAGAAATGCCGGTAGGGAGGTGGAATACGGTTTCCGCCATGCTCGCAGGTAATCAGGAAGCGATTGGTCCTGTCCATCTCAGTACGCAAACATCCGGCCTGCTTCAAGGCATTGGCATAATTCGAGGTAGATGACTTGCAGGTGTTTGCGCGAAAAATCCTGGCCGACTGCGCGCAGGATGCGGCGAGCGAGCGGGCCCTGCGTGAGGATGGTGTCCATGGTATTCCCCCATGCCGCGAGTTGATCCGGTTGGTCGTGCCACAGCGTTTCAAGCAGGTGCCGCCACAACTCGCGTGCTTCGCAGCGGGTTCCAGGGTAATCCAGCAGACTCAGGTAGGTCGCGTGATCGATCAGAGTCAGTTCGGCTTCACGCGTGGTGGCGAGCAGAATCTCAACCAGCGGCTCGGTTTCAACCGCCTGCTGTGCTGCCAGCGGTACCCATTGGGCATCGTAGAGCGATTTAACGACGGCTGAAATCGCCGCGGCAACAGCGAGGTCGGCACGGGGGCACTCCTGCATGTCAATGACGCGGATCTCCAGCGCATTGCGGTCAAAGCGCGGGATCACGCCGCGCGCATTGAGCCATTCGTGCCTGAGAAAGCCGCCCGGGTCGTAGGGGGCGATATCGCGATACATGGTGGCGAAAATGCGTGTCTCGTATTCGTAGCGGCTCGCGACCGTATCCGGGATCACTTGCCCCAGCAGCGAGGGTAACCTGATCTCATGGCTGCGATAATTTTCCATGCGGTAATCCAGGAAGCCGCTGCGTTTCCCTTCGGCGATGGGAGAACTCGCCGCCAGGGCAGGGATGATCGGCAGCACCAGCCTGATCGCCGCATGCAGGCGGGAAAACTGGGCATCATCCGCAAAGGGCAGGTTGAGGTGCATGCTTTGCAGGTTGGCCCAGCCGTGCCGGTTGCAGTCGAAGATGCGGTGGTAGGCACGGTAGATTTCCGAATATTCGTGGGGCCACAGGCGAGTTTCGGAACGCGGATCCATCCAGGGATGCATGGCGCCGGGCATCAACCGTGCCCCCATCGGTTCCAGCTTCTGGTTGATAGCCTCGATCTCGGTCTGGAAAGTCGCCGCCAGGGCAGGCAGGTCGGGAGAAGGTTGTGCATTCTTGAGTTCGACCAGATGCAGCACCAGTTCATTCGACCACGCGGCCACTCCGCGGTTGACTTCTGTCACGTATTTTCCCGCCGCCTGTTGCAGCAACGTGTCGGCAATAGGCCGTACCGCAAGGGTCTCCCGGTCCACGATCATGTATTCCAGCTCGATCCCGTAACCGGTAAACGCGGCCAGGGTGACGGGCGCGCTCATCGGATGCGGCCTCGCTTGCGTTCTTCGATGCGATGCACGAACAGGTCCATCACTTCGCGATAAAGAGCGTCTTTCAACACGCCATCTTCATTGCCGGCATCGACGTTGGGATTGTCATTGACCTCGATGACATAGAAATGGCCGCCTGCCTGCTTGATATCCACGCCATAGAATCCGTCGCCAAACAGGTTGGCCGCCTTGAGGGCGATCTTTACCATGGCTTCCGGCGCTTCGGCCACTGCAACGGCCACCGTCTGGCCCTCGACGTAACGCCCTTTTTGCGCTTCGTGCCGGATGATCTGCCAATGGCCGGGCGCCATGAAATACTTGGCCACGAACAACGGGTGACGATCAAGTATGCCGACGCGCCAGTCGAATTCGGTCGGAAGATACTCCTGCGCGATGACGAGTTCCGATTTTTCCAGTAGCACGCCCACTTTTTCGTGCAGATCATCTTCCGATTCTGCCCGGGTTACGCCTATTGAAAACGAGCTGTCGGGCTGCTTCAGTACACAGGGCAGGGAGAGGTCGGGAATGATCCGGTGCACGTTGTCCCGATGGACGATCAGGGTTTTCGGGGTGGGGATGTTGTGTCGCGCGAGCAGTTCGGCCGTGTAGACCTTGTTGTTGCAGCGCATGATGGAATCCGGGTCATCGATCACCACCATTCCTTCGGCGGTCGCGCGCCGCGAGAAACGGTAGGTGTAGTGATGCACGAATGTCGTGTCGCGGATGAACAGCGCATCGTATTCGGTCAACCGGTTGAAGTCGGCCGGTGTGATGAATTCAACGCCCAGTCCGGCAGACTCCCCGGCTTTCTCGAACTTCTGCAACGCTTTGGCGTTGGAGGCCTGCTCCGGATTGCCGGGGTCGTGCAGGATGGCCAGGCTGTAGCGCGGGGTCGTGCGTTTTGGCAGGCGCCGCCTGTGGCCCTGAAAATAATCGGTAGCAGCCTCCAGCAGGAACCCGCGATGTTGTGGCGGAATGTCGCATGCGGCGATCAGCCGGACGCTGCGGATGTGCCATTGCGCGTTGCGGCATTCGAAGCAGGCGCGCAGCAACGGTGCCTGCAGCAGGTTGAATAACTCCAGGCTGAGGCGCCTGTAGCGCTGGGCAACATTGCGGCCGAAATAGATGCTGAGCTCGAATTCGTTGGATTTGATCGGTGCCAGCGAACGCTGGATCAGTTCGTCCAGCCCCTCGGTGAGCAGCCGTACCAGGTTGACTGATTGCAGATCCTCCATGGTGTTCGCCCGCGGCATCGGCCTGTGGCCGCGTGCTTCGGCGAGCAGCGAGACGTAATAGCCCAGGCTCTGGTAGCGGTAGGATTTGCACAGGTTGAACACCTTGGCGTGGCGTTCTTCGCCGTAGGCCGGGTCGGTGAGATACGTCCATGCCGGAACGACCGTGATATCCGGTATCTTGAACTGCCAGTCGCTGGCATCGTTAACGACGATGAGCAGGTTCATGGTTTCCCCGGCTGCTTTTCGGCGTAGATGGGTGGATGATCAGCAGGTTGGCATCATGGGTCACGATCCCCAGCAGTACCGCGTTGATGATGCGGTCAATGTTGATCCAGTATTCCAGTGAGGCGCCGTATGGATGCGGCTGGTAAGGGTCGGCTACCAGTACGGTGCGCGCCTTGCGGTTGTAGCCGGCCAGCACGACGAAATGCCCGGCTGGCGTGCCGCGCAGGTCGTCCGGTTGGTCGTCTGGCCCATCTTCACGCGCAGCCTC
>DAIDAS010000259.1 GCA_027310505.1 bacterium | reverse complement strand
TTGCATCACCGTATAACAGAGGCTTGTTATAGGACACGGTAATATCCACCGTCGATTCATTACCTCCGTTTCCAGCAACCTTGACCATCACCTGGTTATCATTGATTTGACCTTGAATAATTCCAGACTCACGATCATTGGATGAGATTTTCCGAGCATTACCTGTCAACAGCCTCATGACAACATTGAAGGTGTCATTTTTTGACATTCCAACTACAAAGTTCTTGGTAGCTGGATGGGCAGATGCATTTTTTGCCGACACCATCGCCGGCACTTGAACGACTGCCGCACAGCCGGAAAACAGGCCAGAGGTGACAATCAAACTTACAATAAACAGCTTTTTCATATCATTCTCCATTTAAAAATAATTATCAAATCTTTTGCTGCAAAACTTTTGCAACAAAACTGCGTTCCTGGATTTCTAGTCTGAGAATCCGTGCGGTACTCGACCCTTATTGTTCAGCACATCCTGAACCACAACCCCATAGAAAAATGAATCCGGGTACAAAGCCCTAAAGTCCTTCATCGAGATAGTGGGGTATTTCTCGTTATGTGGCACCAGGTAAAACCCTCCACGATGGATCTGGAGTTCGCGCATTTCAATGAATGTATCCGTTGCGATCGCAACAATCAAGCCCTTTCTAACTGGCATCCCTGTATCAATCTTGATGATTGAACCGGCCTCAAGCGTTGGTGCCATTGAATCATCCCGCACATGGCATGATTGAAGCATGCTTGTATGCGCCGGCACGAACGCTTTCAATTCACGCAAAAAACCCAATGTGATACGATGCAGATTACCCATGATTCAACTCCTTATCAGTTGTATTGTGGTGGCGGCCTTCTGGTCCTACCCGGAAGGCCGCTTTTTATTGCTACCTACTTACATTACGCCTTTATATTAGTTCTGCTTAGTGGAACCGTCAAGCACTTTTTAACACCCTCCGGTCTGAGTACATCGCCCCAGCTTTCAACCCGGTAAACTGGACCTTCCTTAGAGGTTAATACGCCGAATTGCGCTGGAATCTCATCCAAAACCAAACGATCTATATTGCCTTTGCTAAGGCCAGTTAAGTTAGCTACCGAAGTCGCTGTTGGTCGTTCCAGCGAGCCGACAGCGGCCAACACAACCAGCAACCGCCCAGCATGGCCACGAGGGTATTGCGGTACGCCATAAACGTTTTTAGCTATTTGCTCCATATCACTCCCGCCCAGGCGCAGCGCCTTCCTGCAGGAACTTTACAAAGGCAGTGCGCACCATAGGACTACGCAAGGTGAACTTCTTTCCGGTCAAAAACATCTTGATTGGCTCGTAATGATCTGACGACTCAAATTCGTCTATTAACATCTGCTGCTCGGTTTCATTCAGTGATTTGAAAGCCTCCAGTTCGGCAGCATTCTTATCGGTCTGAGACTTCTTTTCTTGTTGCAAGGTGATATCGGCTGCCTGGCGGGACTTTTCTTCTTTTTCGCTGGCAAACAGCGCCAACTCATTCGTATTAAATCGCAGATCTTCTCGTAGGGCCTTCAGAAAATAAGCATCTGGACGGTCAATTCTTGTTTTTGCGTTTTTAATGCGGTACTGAGTAAATTCGATTTTCTCGATCAAAGTATCCAATGGATATTCCGCAACCATGTCGATCTGTGAGTTCGATAAGCCAAACTTTTTCAGCTCTTCGAAGATTGCTGTAGGTAATCTCTCTTTGTCTTCAGCAAATTTAGCCACATTTGGGTTCTCTTCAATAACGAAGCGAATATGCGTTTTGGTTCGACCACGTGCCTGGTAATCAGGCGTGATATAGATATCCGAGTATTCGTTTATCTGTTTGACTGAAGGCTTGATAACGCGTTTATGAAGATCTTGAAACTGGGAATATATATCCACAACATTCATGATCGCCCGGAACTCAGCAATGGTCCACCAATCCGTAGCGCCCCTAAACTGGTC
>DAIDAS010000256.1 GCA_027310505.1 bacterium | reverse complement strand
GGGGCGCCGTCGGGAAAACCCCCTGGTTCCATTGACGGTACAGCGCTTCGGCAGCTTCGATCTGGTGGCGAGTCGGCTTGTTGCGGACCGACATGTATCCGGTGATCTGGCCATTCTGGCGCAAGGGGGTGACGTTGGCTTCCACCCAGTAAAAATCGCCGTTCTTGCAACGGTTCTTGACGATGCCGGTCCAGGGTTTGCCCGCCTTGACGGTGCTCCATAAATCCTCGAAAGCCGCCGGCGGCATGTCGGGATGCCGGACGATATTATGGTTCGAGCCAATCAATTCGGCTTCGGTAAAGCCGCTGATACGCAAAAAGTCCTGGTTGATGGAAGTCAGCGCACCTTTGAGATCGGTGGTCGAAACGATGGTGTCCTTGTCATTCAGCACGTATTCGTTGCTGGTGACGGGCATATTGACTTTCATGGGTTTCTCCTCGGATTTTATGCTTCAATATTTTCGATCAGGGCCATATCCTGGCTGGTCATCAGGCGCTCGATATCGACCAGAATCAGCATGCGGTTTTCCACGGTTCCCAGTCCGACCAGATACTTGGTGTCGATGGTGGCGACCAGGTCAGGTACCGGGCGCACCTGCGAGGCCTGCAGGGTGATCACGTCCGATACGCCGTCCACCACGATGCCCATGACCCGGCCGCTCAGGTTGAGAATGATGACAACCGTGAACTGGTTGTATTCGACGTTCCCCAAGTGAAAGCGCAGGCGCAGGTCGACGATAGGGACGATACTGCCGCGCAGGTTGATCACCCCCTTGATGAACTCCGGCGTGTTGGCAATTTTGGTCACCGCGTCGTAGCCGCGGATCTCCTGCACCTTGAGGATTTCGATGCCGTACTCTTCGCTGCCCAGGACGAAGGTGAGATATTCCCCCACCGGGGCGTCGGCGATTTGTTCGACCATGTCCGTACTGCTCGCACTCATTCTCGATTCCCTTCTTTATTGCCCCATTTTGATCAGTGTCGCCACATCCAGAATCAGGGCAACAGTGCCGTCGCCCATGATGGTGGCGCCGGAGACGCCGACGATCTTGCGGAAATTGGTTTCCAGGCTCTTGATCACGACCTGCTGCTGCCCCACCAGTGCATCCACGAACAGCGCGGCTTTCTTGCCCTCGGCCTCGATCAGCACCAGCACGCCGTCGCATGGGTTGGTAATGTCCGTCGGCATGTTGAATACGCTGTGCAGGGCAATGATCGGCAGATATTCGCCACGCACGTGCACCATGTGCCCCTGGCCGGTGACCGTCTTGATGTCCTCCGGGCGCGGCTGCAGGGTTTCCACGATCATGTTGAGCGGGATGACGTAAACGTTGCCGCCCAGCGACACCGACATGCCGTCCAGAATAGCCAGGGTGAGCGGCAGGCGGATGGTCATGGTGGTGCCGATGCCGGGGGCGGAACCGATGGTCACTACTCCGCCCATCTCCGTGATGTTGCGCTTTACCACATCCATGCCCACGCCGCGGCCTGACACGTCGGTGACGACATCGGCGGTAGAAAACCCCGGCTCGAAGATCAGCATCCACACATCGTTGTCCGGCATCGATTCCGAGGCGTCAAGGCCGCGCTCCATGGCCTTGGACAGAATCTTGTCGCGGTTGAGTCCGGCGCCATCGTCCGAGACTTCGATGACGATATTGCCGCCCTGGTGCGAGGCCGATAGGGTAATCGTGCCCTTGGCCGGCTTGCCGGCGGCGATGCGTTTGTCAGGCGACTCGATGCCGTGATCCAGGCTGTTGCGCACCAGGTGGGTGAGCGGGTCGGCGATCTTTTCGATCAGGCCCTTGTCCAGCTCCGTGTTTTCGCCGACAGTGACCAGTTCCACCTGTTTGTTGAGCTTCGAAGCAAGATCGCGTACCACACGCGGGAATCGGCTGAACACGAAGCTGATCGGCATCATGCGGATCGACATTACCGATTCCTGCAGGTCACGGGTGTTGCGCTCCAGTTGCGCTAGCCCGTTTTGCAGAGATTCATAGACGACAGGATCGACGCCCGCTACGGTCTGCGCCAGCATGGCCTGGGTGATGACCAGTTCACCTACCAGGTTGATCAACTGGTCGACGCGTTCCACGCTGACTCGGATCGAAGTGTCCCCGCCAGCGCCGCTAGAGGCGGTTCTTTCCTTGGGTTTTGCCGGCTCGGCAGTTTTGGGTCTGGGCGCCTCGGCAACCGGTTTCGGCGCCTCCTCCTGAGGGATCGGCGGCAGGGGGGCGAAGAAACCGAACCCGTCGCCTTCTTCACCCAGGCTTTCCTGCAGAAC
>DAIDAS010000252.1 GCA_027310505.1 bacterium | reverse complement strand
GTCCGAAGTCAGCTTGACTTCGACGCGGTCGCCGCAGGCCAGGTCGCTTTTCTTGCCGCGAGTGACGCAGCTGATCTCCCTGCCATCGGCGAGTTCGACGTCATAACGCTTGCCAAAGGCGGCGATGACGATGCCGGGTTGCGTGGATGCAGTCACGGGCGTCCCCTTGAAACGCAGCCTCTCCCATGGTGGAAAAGGGGAAGAGGCAAGGGGTTGTACCATGGTTTTCTGATATTCCCCTGACAGGCCAGGGGCGGGGTGTGCTTGTTCAACTTCTTGCTCGGTTTTTGACAAAGGCGACATGGCATCATACACCGCCTTGGTTTCATGGCTGCAATCCATCGACGTGCCTGCAAATTGCAGCAGCGGTTATTTCATTGCAGAGGGCAGCCTGATGGTCTCGCCGGCAATCATGAACTCACCTTCTCCCAGATGATGCAATGTCCGCGCGTGTTTTACGTTAGGGTCGATCCACGCCTTGACCACCTCCAGGATGAACATGTTGTATTGGGCCGACATGTGGGAATCGAGCGCCCGGCATTCGAGGTTGGCATGGCATTCGGCGATGAGTGGGGCCGAAACGCTCGCAGCACTTGCCGGGGTGAGGCCAAAAGCCTTGAATTTGTCGAGGTGTTCGCCTGACGTGTTACCACAGCCCACCACTTTTTCGGCCAGTTCTGCGGTCGGGATATTGATCACGCACTCCCCGGTTTCTTGCAGGATGCCGAACGTGTAGTTGTTGGCGCTGATGATGCACGCCAGTATCGGCGGTTCGAATTCCACCATCATGTGCCATGACATCGTCATGATGTTGGTCTGCTGTTGTCTACTGGACGAGACCATCACCACAGGGCCGGGCTCGATCAGGCGATAGACCTGGGGTAAGGGTAGGGGCTTCTTTTCCATGTTGTTACCTTCCAATTCGACCACCGTTGGTTTGAACGGAATGGACCTTCTCGTAACTATTGCTGAGGCCGCTCTCGCTCGGGTTTTTCCTGATTGCCGCGCCGATAGGTGCGGTTGGCAGGCGTGCCCGGCAGATCTGTACGTCCTCCTTGCGGCCGGATTTCCTGTGGTGCGGATTCGATACGTGGCATCTGCTGTTGCCGCTCTTGAGGCGCAATGCGTGCAGGTGCAGGGCTTGGCGAACTGAATTCGCCGCCGCGCGGCGGGGACACCGATGGTGGCGGTTGGACACGGATTGGCTGCCGGGCTTCATTACGAGGTATCTGCAACTGACGCTCTTGCGGTGCGATGCGTTCCGGTTGCGGCACGGCCTCGATGCGAGGCATCTGCAGCTGACGCTGTTGTGGTTCAGTCCGCATCGGCGCAGGCGTGGTGGGCGTAACCTCACGCTCCCGGCGTGAAGGTGTCGCCGTTTCCG
Organism: bacterium; assembly: GCA_027310505.1. Classification (GTDB taxonomy): domain Bacteria; phylum Pseudomonadota; class Gammaproteobacteria; order Burkholderiales; family Methylophilaceae; genus CAIJXJ01. Next base: position 3,180 of record DAIDAS010000252.1, on the reverse strand, counting down.
GAGGTGCAACGCGGATGGGCTGTCTTGTTGCATCGTCTACGCGCGGCTGCTGCTGTTGCCGCTCTGGCGTGATGGCTGGAATTGGACCCGGAGAGAGTTCGCGGCCGCGCGGGGGTGTCGTTGTATCTGCTGGCGCGGTGCGGGCTGGCCTCGACTCGATTGTGCCGACATTGCCCGGCTCGCGTCTGGCGTCTGGTGGTGAGACAGGCTCGGCCTGTCGTTTCCATTCTTCGTAACGCGGCGGCAGTGGTGGGCGCACTCTTTCCGGACCGGTCTGGGTGCCCAGTTCTGGTCGGCGAAGATCGGTGGCGGCAGGCTTGGGGGCTGGAACGTAGCGCTGCTCCGTAGCCTTGGGGGCCGGGGTCTCGTTATGCCAAGGCAGTTTGACATCCTGCGGCCGGCGCGTCGCCACCACGGGGCGTGTGATGGTCTGCTCTGGTGGCCGCACGCCGGTTGGAGCGTCGGCCACCAGGTTCGACGCATTGGGTTTCAGCGGCAGGGCGCCGTGGATATGCTCCAACTCACCCGGCTGCACCCTTAACCGATCAGAAGCCTCACGTACATGCTCTCTTCCAAAATGTTTGGAAGGCGTGGCGATGATGGCGTTGGATACCCGGCTGTTGATGTAGGTGATATTGGTGACATTGACCACTGTCGTCTGCCTTACGACTACATTGTTGACCACGCGCGGGCCACCCCAGCCACCCCACCAAGGGCGTCCGACAAAGCCGCTACGCCCCCACCAGGGAACGCAAGGCTCACCCCAACCAAGTGCGACCCAGCCAAAGCCCGGCCCACCAAAGCTGGCCCCGACGGAAACGCGCGAAGATATGCCGAAGAAAGCCACCAGCGCGGGGGCATATACCGGCCTTCTCAGGACGACCGGGCCTGGCGCCCATGCCCAATAGCCGCCAAGATATATCCAGCGCCCATAGTGATAAGGCGCCCAGCCCCAAGGGGCGTCATCGATCCAGGTCCACTGGTAGTATGGGTCCCACACCCATCGCCCGGTACTATAGGGTGCCCAGTCTGACGGCATTGCATCCGGTATCCACACCGGCCCGTAGTCGTCCGTGACGCGCCAATTGCCGTAGTGGTCGAGATCGCGGGCGCCGGCAACCCCGGCAGGTAGATAACGCTCGCTGAGCGCATCGACCAGGTCATTCGTTCGTTCATAATTCCAGCGATCCCATTCGTCGAGTTCCGGCGCTGCATAGGTCGAGGCGCGGGCCATGTCGGTGCCCTGACGCACCACGATCTCCTCGGACGGGAGAATGGTCAGGGGCTCGCCACCCGCCGGTGTCATCATGGCTCGCCCCCCGCGGCGGGTGATGAAGTGCACATCGCCATCCACGTCCACCCGGTAGTAGCCTGTGTGGTCGATGGTGAACACCGCATTGGGGGTATCCACCTCAACGGTATATCCCGGTGAAGGAAGCGTACGGAAATCGAGCGACACGCGGCCGGACGTGATTTTAAGTTGCAGATAGTCCGGGGTCTGATTCATGAGCGAGATTTGCGTATCGTCATCGGCCCGGATGAATGCCCGACCTTCTGCCTGGAGTTCGAGTTCGGCATTCTTGCCGGCGTAGAGCGCATCGCCGGCAGTCAGGGGTGTATTGATGCGTGCCTCCACCCAGTCCTTGGCACCATATCGCCAGAAAGAAACGCTGCCGGAGATGTAGCTCAACCGCAACGGGTTGACCGCAGGCTTCTGGTCATCCGCCTGAGCGAGCGCCCCCGTGCCGGACATTGCCAGGAGCATGGATATGGATAATGTGGCGATGATGCGGGACAAGGGAAGCATAGTGGCACCTGTTCAAGTTGAAAGGTATTGCACTGCTACCGAATGATGCTTCGCGGCAGGATTAATTAACGCAGCACATCGATGATAGTTGACTGCCGGAGTGTCGATCGGTTCATCGAAACCAATCGATCCTTGCCCGGCCTTGTTCATATTGCGTTTTCGGGGCTGCTGGCACGCTAGAATAGCTCGAAAGAAAGCGCCAGCGTAGAAACGACCATCAGCAACAGGCCCCACATGAAGGTAGTGTCCGCCCAGCTTTCATAATGCCTGAACGACTGGCTCTGTCGGATGGAGAGATAGGAGAAAAATGCGCTGGCAAGAAAAATGATGCTGTCCAGCGCAAGTATTTCATCGATCCATGATTCGCCTTTGGAAGCCTGAGTGAGCTTGACGATGCTGATGACGGTCATGCATACCCCGACCATAGTGGCGGCGGTAGGCAGGATATGCCGTGACAGGTTGCTGGCAGGCTGGGCCGTCATGCTGGCGTGTTGCATGGGCATTCCATTGCTGCGTGATGCTGGCACGACCGGCATGGCTTATTTCTCGAACTTGTAGTAGTTTTTGTTGAGGTAGCTCGCCACATGCATTTCTTCATCCTCGAACCAATTTAGCCCGAGATTGGTATTGCAGGTGCGGATCTGCGCTATCAGCCCCTTGGCGGTTTTGACGCGGCGGTCTTCGCGCGTGTAGATGCCAGAGCCGTCGCCGCCAAAGCTGGAAGCGTGGCAGGAGATGCAGTGCTTTTCCACCATCTGTTTACCGATTCTGGGGTCGCCGCTGGCGAAAGGGTCGGCATGGGCGAGCGCAGCGACGCTGCAAAGCAGCGCGAGGCAGGATATTTTCTTCAACATGATCGCTCTCCTTCAGGCGCCTTCCAGCCTGGCAATGCGGATGCTGGCAGGCGGATGTGAATCATAAAAGGCCGAATGCAACGGATCCGGGGTTAGTGTCGAGGCGTTGTCGCGATAAAGTTTGACCAGTGCCACCACCAGGTGTTGCGCGCTGGAATGGGTTGCAGCGTAGGCATCCGCCTCGAATTCGTTTTTGCGCGCATAGCCAGACAGCAGAGGGCGCAGCAGGTACATGAAAACCGGGCTCACCAGCAGGAACAGCAGCAGTGCCATGTGGTTGCTGGGTGTGGTCACGCCGAGTCCGGTATAGAACCATGCCTGGCCGACCAGCCAGCCCAGCAGGGCGAGGCCGTCAAAGCTGACGGCGAACATCAGCGCGATGCGCTTGATGACATGGTGATGCCGGAAATGGCCGAGTTCGTGCGCCAGAACAGCTTCAATTTCGTCTACGTCGAGTCGTTCAAGCAGCGTGTCGAAAAACACTACGCGCTTGCTGGAGCCGAAGCCGGTGAAATAGGC
>DAIDAS010000241.1 GCA_027310505.1 bacterium | reverse complement strand
CTACCACAACAGATGATCTATTGCTGCGCCGGGCAGAGGCTGATTTTCAAGCCACGGTTTATGACAAATACGATTTCCGACTCCTGACCGAATTTGCTCCGAACACTGCCGGCATTCTGGATGCTTATGTCAACGCGCGCTTCACGCCGGGCTTCAAGGTGCAATTCGGTAAATTCAAGGCCCCGGCCAGCCTTGAGCGCCTGCAAAGCGCAGCTGCGCTCAAGTTTATCGATCGTACCTACGTAGCCGATGCCTTGCTGCCCAACCGGGATATCGGCCTGCAACTGCATGGCGACCTGTTCGACAGCAAAGTCAGCTACGCAGTAGGGGTATTTGATGGGCAGGTAGACGGGGCAGCGGACAGCACATCCAATAACAAGGACAACAACACCGACAAGGATTTTGCCGGGCGGCTCTTTTTCCAGCCATTCAAGGGTAGCGACAGCGCCCTTGCCGGCTTGGGTTTTGGGATCTCCGGCAGTTGGGCCGATTTGAGAGGAACCACTACGGATACAAACCTGACCTCAGGCTACAAGACACCGGGACGCCTGACGTTCTTCAAGTACGCGGGGAGCAACAGCAACTCTGTCTACGCCGACGGCGAACGCATACGCTGGTCACCACAGGGGTACTACACCAACGGTCCATTCTATCTGCTGGCAGAGTATGCCCGGGTTTCTCAGGACGTGACGCGTGTCAGCGGGGGAATCCAGCACGCGAACCTGAACCATGATGCCTGGCAAGTGGCTGCCTCATGGTTTCTGACCGGTGAAGACAACAGTTTTGGCGTGGTCAGGCCAAAGCGGCCGTTTGATCTTGACACCGGTGGTATCGGCGCCTGGGAGGTCGCAGCGCGCTACAGCGAGCTCAATGTCGATAAAGATACCTTCAATGGCGGCGCTAATTCATTCGCAGATCCGCAGGTTTCAGCCAAATCCGCAAAATCGGTGGCGTTGGGGATCAATTGGCATCTCAACAGCTTTGTCAAATTTGCCACCACGTATGAGCGCACTAAATTCGATGGCGGCAAAAAAGGCGCCGGCACTACGGTACTGGACCGCGACGACGAAAACCTGCTCTCGGCACGCTTCCAGCTGGCGTTCTAAATCCATTCATCATTCAAGGAGTCCTCATGAAAACATTTTATCTATCGTTGAGTTTAATCATCGCAGTCCTGGCGCTGGCTAACCCGCTCAAGGCGACAGCCGCCGACATCAGCCTGCTGAACGTGTCGTACGACCCGACCCGTGAACTTTACCAGGACTATAACGCCGCTTTTGCCAGATACTGGAAAGGCAAGACCGGCGACAACGTCACGGTCAAGGCTTCGCACGGCGGTTCCGGCAAGCAGGGGCGCGCGGTGATCGACGGGCTGGAGGCCGACGTTGTCACGCTGGCGCTGGCCTATGACATCGACGCCATTTACGACAAGGGCAAGCTGATCCCGAAAGACTGGCAAAAGCGCCTGCCGCACAACAGCTCGCCTTACACCTCCACCATCGTGTTCCTGGTGCGCAAGGGCAACCCCAAGCACATCAAGGATTGGGATGACGTAGTGAAGCCGGGCGTATCGGTGATCACCCCCAACCCCAAGACCTCCGGCGGCGCACGCTGGAACTATCTAGCTGCCTGGGCCTACTCGCTGAAGCAGACCAACAACGATGAAGCCCGTGCCAGGGAGTTCGTCGGCAAGCTGTACAAGAATGTGCCGGTACTGGATTCAGGTGCCCGCGGCTCCACCACGACCTTTGTCGAACGCGGCATCGGTGACGTGCTGCTGGCCTGGGAAAACGAAGCTTTCCTCGCACTCAAGGAAACTCCGGGAAAATTCGAGATCGTGGTGCCTTCGCTGTCAATTTTGGCGGAACCGCCGGTGACCGTGGTTGACAAGGTCGTGGACAAGCACAAGACCCGCGCAGTGGCCGAAGCCTACCTGAATTACCTCTACAGCGAGGAGGGCCAGGAAATCGCCGCTAAGAATTACTACCGCCCCACCCTGGAATCCGTGGCCAGAAAGTATGAGCCGCAGTTCCCCAAGGTGAATCTGGTGAAGATCGATGATGTGTTCGGTGGCTGGCAGAAGGCCCAGAAAACTCACTTCGCTGATGGCGGCGTGTTCGATCAGATCTACGCAAAGTAATCAAAGGCTGGGGTGGTGGCATGTTAGTCACCCCGGCCCAAGGAGCATAACAGCATGACGACACTGATTATTGGCGGCGATCACATCGACAAGATTCGGCGCGAGCTAGAGGAATACGGATTGAACAAAGTCGAGCACTGGGTTGGCCGCAAGCCGGCTGCTGCGCGACGTGAAATCCCATCACGTGTCAGGCTGGTCGTGATGGTGACCGACCAGTTGAGCCACACCATGCTTTACAACGCCACGGTAAAAGCCACGCGCAACGGGCTCCCCATCATTTACAGCCGACGCTCGGCATACGAATTGCGCGAAAAACTGGCGGAGCGTTATGGACAAAAAACGAGGAAGCGCACGTTCGGTCAGTTCAGTACCGGCTGGGTTTCGACGCTGAATCATCTCGCTATCTCATATTGAAAGGACACACCATGGCCATACATGCCATCAACGTACGCAACCAGTTCAAGGGCCGCATCAAGGAAATCATCACCGGCCCCGTCGTCTCCGAAGTGGATGTCGACACGCCTTCCGGCATCGTCACCGCAGTCATCACCACCCGTTCCGTCAAGGAGCTCGGCCTGGCTCCGGGCAGCGAGGTGCTGGCTTTGGTGAAATCGACCGAAGTCGCCCTGGCCAAACTTTAGCCCATCCCTGCCGAAAGGATAGATCATGAATATCGTCACCATCGCAGGCAGCCCCTCGGATAACTCACGCTCTTCCCGCGTGCTTGCCGAGGCTGCACGCTGGCTGAACGAGGAAGGTATTTCGCACCAGGCCATCTCGGTGCGCGACCTGCCGGCAGAAGATCTGCTTCATGCAAACTTCAACTCGCCAGAATTGCAGGCGGCAACCAAAGTGCTGGAAGAAGCCTCCGGCATCATTATCGCCACGCCAGTCTACAAGGCTGCTTATTCCGGGGTGTTGAAGGCATTTCTGGACATCCTGCCGCAGAACGGTTTCGCCGGAAAAGTGGTGCTGCCCATCGTGACTGGCGGCAGCCCTGCCCACATGCTGGCGATGGACTACGCGCTCAAGCCTGTCCTGTCCGCACTGGGGGCCCGCTTTGTGCTGAATGGCGTGTTTGCGGCAGATAGTCAGATTCGCATACGAGAAGACGGATCCATTGAATTGGACAACGACATTGCGTTACGCCTAGAAGACGGCTTGCAACGCTTCAGCGACAGCCTGGCCTGGTCTGCGCACCTGGCTGCCGGAATCACGGCCCCGCCCGCCTCACAGGCATCGGCATCGCTTCGATGTTGATCCAACCAGCCTCTTAACTAAATGTTATCAATAGATTTATTGATCCGTCGGCAAGACGGAGGGGACTGTTTTGCCCAAAAACCACTGTCGAAAGGATTTGCCATGAAGTCTATTAGCTCTCATTCCCGCTGGTTTGGCCTGCTGGCCACCGCGATCGCACTGAATACCACCACGCCAGCATGGTCCGCCGATGCCTCCAAGGATTCTGACAACGTGCTTCGCATCGGCTACCAGAAATACGGCACCCTCATTCTGTTGAAGGCGACCGGCGCGCTGGAAAAACGCCTGGCTCCGCTTGGTATCAAGATCACCTGGACCGAGTTTCCCGCTGGCCCGCAATTGCTGGAAGGCTTGAACGTGGGTAGCGTCGATTTCGGCACCACCGGCGAAACGCCACCGGTGTTCGCCCAGGCGGCTGGAGCCAATCTCGGCTACGTAGGATTTGAACCACCGGCACCCGCGGGTGAAGCGATCGTCGTTCCCAAGGACTCCCCCATCAAATCGGTGGCTGACCTGAAGGGCAAGAAAGTAGCGCTCAACAAGGGTTCCAACGTCCACTACCTATTGGTTCGGGCGCTGGAAAAAGCCGGCCTGCAATACAAGGACATCCAGCCGGCCTTTTTGCCGCCAGCTGAT
>DAIDAS010000239.1 GCA_027310505.1 bacterium | reverse complement strand
ATACCACACACAAGCAGTATGGCGCCAAAGGGCTGGATTTCGCGCTGCAGGGTGACGTCACTTCGATCAAGGGTGCCGACCTCAAACTCTCCGGCGATCTCGACGCCAAGCCGGAACAGATGGAATTCACCGTGAACGGGCTCAAGCTGGCCTTGAAAGCCAACCTGAGCGGCCAGGCTACCACGGTGGAACTCGACGCACCCAACCTGGTCGCCCGCAAGGACGAAGTCAGCGGCAAGGAGGCACGCCTCAACCTGACCCAGACCAAGGGTGACGACAAACTGAACGCCAAACTGGTCATCGCCAACCTGAAGGGTTCACCCAAGGCATTCCAGAGTAGCGGAATCAACGGCGAGATTTCCGGCAAGCAAGGTGCGCGCAGCCTCAATGGAACATTCTCCTCGCCGTTCTCCGGCAATCTGGAAAACCTGGTGTTCGACCTGCCCAAGCTGGCCGGCAATATCGATGTGAAAGACCCGGCACTCCCCAATGGCGCGATGAAGGCCGCGTTTGACGTCAACGCCCATGCCGATGTAAAGCAGGAGCAGGCCAAGGTTGACCTGGATGCGAACATCGACGGAAGCAAGCTCAAGGGGAATGTCACGATGGCCGGCTTTGCCAAACCCAACGTGAAGTTCAATCTCACCGCTGACCAGCTGGACCTGAACAAACTGCTGGGCAGCAAGAAGGCATCCCAACCCGAAGCCGCGTCCGCAAAACCGGCTGACCTTTCAGTGCTCAAAAACATATTGGCACAGGGCACCCTCAACATTGGCGCCATCAGCTATGAAAAATACCGCATCGCCAACCTCTCCGCCTCGGTAAAGGCCGATGGCCAGGCAGTCAGCGTCAGCCCGCTAGCAATGAAGCTGGACGACAGCCAGATCAAGGGCAGCGTGGGCATCACGCATTTCGAGAAACCGCTCTACACCTTCGACCTCGATATCGACCGCATCGATGCCGACCGTTACGCCCCGCCGAGCGACACCAAAACCGCTGCAGCCGGACCGGCCAAGCCGCTCGATCTCTCCGCGCTCAAGGCACTGAACGCCGCGGGTAGCCTGCGTATCGGCAGCCTGAAATACGGCAAGGTACAGAGTTCCAACATCCGCATCGACCTCAAGGCCGACGGCGAAAAACTCAGGCTCGACCCTTTTTCAGCCAAGATCGACGATAGCCAAGTCAAGGCGGTGCTTGGCATCACCCGCTTTCAGAACCCCCAGTTCAGTTTCGACGTCGACATCGACCGACTGGATGCCGACCGTTACGTGACCAAAAAAGAGCCTGCCGCCAAGTCGACCGGCGACACACCGCTTGACCTCTCCGCGCTCAAGGCGCTCAACGCCAGCGGCGAAGCGCGCCTGGGCTGGCTCAAGGTCGCCAACATCAAGACCAGCAACGTGAAAGTCGGCCTCAAGGCAGATGGCGGCTTGGTCGTCCTTGCCCCGTTCTCCGCCAACCTGTATGACGGCAGCATGGCAGGCACACTCAATCTGGACGCGCGCGCCACGCCAACTATCGCACTCAAGCAGGACATGAAGGGCATCAACGTCGGCCCGCTGCTGGTCGACGCGCTCAACAACGACATGCTGGAAGGCAAGGGCACGCTCAACCTGGACGTCAAAACCCAGGGCGTCACTGTCGGCGCGCTGAAGAAGGCGCTCAATGGCAATGCCGGCCTGGTGCTGGCTGACGGGGCGGTCAAGGGCATCGATATCGCAGGGACTATTCGCGACATCAAGGGGAAATTCAATTTCCAAGGCAACTCGCTGGGTGCAGACCAGAAAAAACGCACCGACTTCAGCGAGATGTCAGCCACCTTCAAGATCACCAACGGCGTAGCACATAACGACGACCTCAGCATGAAATCGCCCTTGCTGCGCGTAACTGGCAGCGGTGATATCGATATCGGCAACGAAACGCTCAACTACATCGCCAAGCCAACGGTGGTCGCATCGCTTAAGGGTCAGGGCGGCGCCGATCTGGGAGCCCTTAACGGCTTGACGTTCCCGGTCAAGGTCACCGGCACGTTCAACGCGCCCAAATACGGCCTCGACTTCTCCGCGATCGGTGCTGAAATCGCCAAGAAGAACCTGCTGGGAAAAGTAGGCGGCGACAAGGGTGAAGCCGTGCAGAAACTGCTGGGCGGCGACAAGGCCGGTGGCCTGGAGGGCCTGCTCGGCGGCAAGAAAAAAGCTGCAGAACCGACACCAACCGCTCCTGCCGCCGCACCCGCTGATGCTGCCACGCCACCCGCACCAGCCCCTGCACCGGCAGAGCAGCCGAAAGCGCTCACGCCTGAAGAGAAGGCCAAGAAAAAACTGAATAAATTGCTGGGTCTGTAATGTCACATTCGGGCAAACACAAGGCGGAGGCGTGCGGACAACGCAGCATTCTCCGGAATAGGGCATTACCTTCATGAAGCCTTGGGTGCTGCATGCTTTTATCGCCATGCTGTTCGCCGGGGTGACCACAGTGATCGCCAAACAAGGGCTGGTTGGGGTTTCCGCCGAACTGGGTATCGCCGTACGCACCGTGTTCGTGTTTTTCTTTGTCATGGCATTCGTGGCGTTCTCGGTGCCCATGAGCGAACTCAGGGCCATCCACCAACCCAGCTTGTTGTGGCTCGGGATTTCAGCCTTCACTACCGCGGTGTCCTGGATTTACTTCTACAAAGCGCTTAAAAATGGCGATATCGCCACCGTCGCCCTGATCGACAAGGGCAGCGTGGTGGTCGCCGTGATTCTGGCCTGGATTTTCCTGAAAGAAGTACTGACGCTGCGTATCGTCCTTGGGGCGGCGCTGATCGTGGCCGGGCTGATCGTCATCTCCCGCCGCTGATGCCAAGCTTTTCGGACAATATCGTCACGTGGCAGCGCCAGCATGGCCGCCACGACCTCCCCTGGCAGAACACCCGCGACCCCTATGCCATCTGGGTGTCGGAGATCATGCTGCAGCAGACCCAAGTCGCCGCTGTGATCCCTTATTACCAGCGTTTCATGGCGCGCTTTCCCGATATCGCAAGTCTGGCTGATGCCGAGGAAGACAAAGTGTTGCAGCACTGGAGCGGGCTCGGCTATTACTCCCGGGCACGCAACCTGCACGCCGCAGCGCTACGGCTGAAGAACGAATTTGGCGGAAAATTCCCGCAATCGCCCGAAATCATCCAGCAACTACCTGGCATTGGCCGCTCGACTGCGGCTGCCATTGCGGCCTTCGGCTTTGGCCATCGCGGCGCCATCCTGGATGGCAACGTCAAGCGCGTGCTTACCCGTTGCTTCGGCATCGAAGGCTGGCCGGGACAACCGGCCGTAGAGAAAAAGCTATGGTCGCTGGCCGAAAACCTGCTGCCGGAGAAAAATATCGAAGCCTATACCCAGGGGCTGATGGATCTGGGAGCATCCCTGTGTTCACGCGGCAAGCCGGCATGCCTTCAGTGCCCATTGCAGCAGGACTGCGTAGCACGGCGAGAAGGTCGCGTGGCCGCACTCCCCACGCCCAAGCCACGCAAGGCCCTGCCCCAGCGCGAAACTGTGATGCTGCTATTACTGCATGGCAATGAGGTGTTGCTGGAAAAACGACCCCCAACCGGCATCTGGGGCGGCCTGTGGAGCCTGCCGGAGATGAACGTCGGCGAGAACCCGGTCGAAGTCGTGCGCACCCGTTTCGGCGTCGAAGTCGAGTGCCTGCCGGTAATGCCGGGGTTGAAACATGCCTTTACCCATTACCAGCTGTTCATTACCCCACAACCGCTGCAGGTGCTGCGACTGAGCACCGCCGCCCACGAGCGAGGACGGACATGGCTGGAATTACAGGACGCCTTCGACGCAGCGTTGCCAACCCCGGTGCGCAAAATTCTTGCACACCGGGCGAAGGAATGACTGGCAGCGGCGCGAGGCAAAACAAGCCATGGCTTGCCGCTTACATCCGCCACACGGCCATGCCCGCCGCCCGCAATGCAACCGCATCGAAACGGCTTTTGACATCGATGAAGACGCCAGGACTGGCGACCTTGCCGAGCATATCAGCCAGCGGCATGCTGAGATATTTTTCATGCGCGACCGCGACAACGATCGCATCGGCTTTCGGTAGCTGATCCCATTCCACCAGATTGACCTTGTATTTCTGCAGGGCATCCTCAGCATGGGCCACCGGGTCATGCACGATAACTTCCACGCCAAAGGATTCAAGCTCCCGGATCAGATCGACGACTTTGGAGTTGCGCAAATCGCCCACGTTTTCCTTGAACGTGATGCCAAGCACATTCACCTTGGTTCCCCTGATATGACTTCCCTGACGGATCATCAGCTTGACCGTCTCGTCGGCAATGAATTTACCCATGTTGTCGTTGATGCGCCTACCGGCCAGAATCACGTCCGGATGGTATCCCAGCATTTCGGCCTTGTATGTCAGGTAGTAGGGGTCGACGCCGATGCAATGGCCGCCTACCAGGCCCGGCTGGAATTTCAGGAAATTCCATTTCGTTCCTGCCGCTTCCAGCACTTCCTGCGTGTCGATGCCGATCTGGTGAAAAATAATCGACAGCTCATTCATCAGTGCGATATTCAGGTCGCGCTGGGTATTTTCGATCACCTTGGAGGCTTCAGCCACTTTCAGGCTGGATACCGGATGCACGCCAGCCTTGATGATTGCGGCATAGAGATCAGCCACCTGTTTCAGGGTATCGGGAGTATCACCGGAAACCACCTTGACGATTTTGGTGAGCGTGCGCTCCCTGTCGCCCGGGTTGATGCGTTCCGGCGAGTATCCCACATGAAAATCCTTGAGCCATTGCATGCCGGAGGCCCGTTCAAGTTCCGGGACACAGACCTCCTCAGTCGCACCTGGATACACTGTCGATTCGTAGATGACGATGGCGCCTTTTTTCATGTACTGGCCGACAGTACAGCTGGCCGAAATCAGTGGCTCGAAATCCGGCTGACGCGCCGCATCAATCGGTGTCGGAACGGCAATGATGATGAAATCGGCTTGCGCCAGCAAAGCAGGATCGGCCGTGAGTTTCAGCTGTTCGGCAGCACGAAGTTCTTCGATTTCGATTTCGCCGTCCGGCACCTCACAGCGCCAAAAATGTTCGATCTTACTGGTTGTCCGATCATATCCTACGGTCGGCATGATTTTGCCAAACTCCACCGCCAGCGGCAGGCCCACGTACCCTAAACCGACAACCGCTACCACGCTCATAATATCCCCCACTTAGAATCAATCAGTCCTATGACTACCGTAGTTCTCTCGCAACAATCCGGTGCCTGTCACAGGCACCGGATTGTTGCGGAACTTTTTAACCTACACCCTATTTGATGCCCATTTTCTTGGTCGCAATATGCTCCGGCATCATGTACCCGATCGCTTCTTCCCCGCCCAGCTCACGCATTGCGGCCAGAATACAGACCAGCGCATGGCCGATGGCGAGATGCGTTGTTTGAATCCGGGTACTGGAAGGCCCTTCAGGCTTGGCATTGCTCCTGATCACGATGTCGGCATTCACCCCCATCGGCGTATCCCTGTTTTCAGTAATGGCCACGGTCGCAGCACCTTTCTCCCGAGCAAGCCGAAGTGCCTCGTAGACAAAACCTGTTCCACCGGATGCGGATACTGCAATCAGCACGTCCTTTTCGGTGAGATGCGCCGCGACCAGTCGAGCCAAGCCACCTTCTTCTTCGGCAATCCCCTTGGCGAATGAAATAGGCAGCCCCTGGCTAAAGGCGTTGGTGACAGGCAGGCACATCATGCCTGTTTCGAAAAACTGCCCGGCGATCTCCTCTGCCACCAGCCCCGAGGCTCCGGCACCCGTCGTGACAATCTTGGCGCCCTGCTTCAACCGCTCATCGATGGCGGCTACCGCCTTGATCAACCCGGGGCGTGCACTGTCGATAGAAGACAGAATGGCTTCCGCTTCCTGCCGCATGGCATGGTCGAACATGGCATCAGGGGTGTCCAGTCCGGAAAAATCGTAGCCCACCATGAGCGGGCGACTGACGTCGATCAGTTGCCCGACGGAATCGATCAGGACACGTTCGTCCCAGCGATATTCCTCGAAAGAGAGGGTGGTGCCAGGCATGTTGCTGATCTTGAGCGGCTGTCCCGTCAGGTGGGCAATGAGGCTGGTCTTGCCAGTATTGAACACACCCAGCACCACAATCCTGGTATTGGGAGGGAACAATGTCTCAATCAGTTGGGTCAACTCTTCGGTCTGGTCATTTCCGGCAAGCGAAACCGGCTTGAGCGCCACCCCCAACTCTGCTTCGACCCGCGCGATTTCAGATTCATCGACCAGATCCATCTTGTTGCCAATGACCACATACGGCAACTGATGCGAGGTGATGGCCTCCAGAAACAGCCTGGCCGTCGCTATCTGCGGATCGAACAGGTTGATCATCAGTACCGCGCCAGTCGGGCGGCTTGCCTCGAACGGCGTAAGCATTTTCTTTGTTACCCTGCTGTTCATCTCCCCCTATCCCCTTCTTCTTTGCTACATAACGGCTACTTCAGTGCCCGGCAAGCACCTCAATGAGTGCGCGGTACGACGGCTTGGGTTGCATCTGCTCATCGAAAACGAGGGCAGCCCCCCGGCCCGGAAAGAATTCCGGAATCCAGGAATATCGATCGGTAAAGCCCCACAGGGTGAACCCCTTGCAGTTAGGCGCAGACAGGCAGGTGTTCATCATGTCGCGATAGACAAGAGCCTGCTCATCAAGCTTGGTTGGCGTGACGGGCAGCTTCAGGCTGACATCCATTTCAGTGATGTACACCATGAGTCCGAGCGCTTGGAGCCTCTCCATGTTGGCACGCACTTCCTGCGGGTTGGGCACCTCGTCTACACTGAGGTGCGCCTGCAACCCCACGCCATGGACCGGCACCCCGCGCGTGCGCAAGTCTTGCATCAGCCTGAAAATGGCATCGGACTTGCGACCGCCCCCTTCGGCACCATAATCGTTGTAGATGAGCTGTGCGTTCGGATCCGCCTCGTGTGCCCATTGGAACGCCAGTGCGACATATTCCGGGCCGAGGCCTTCCAGCCAAAACGTCTTGCGCATCTCTCCGTTATCATCAATCGCCTCGCTGACGACGTCCCAGGCCTTGATACGCCCACGGTAGTGTCCGACGACACGGTAAATATGCTCGCGAAGAACCGTGCGCAGCTTTTCAGGTGTCCATTGGGCCTTGGTCAACCAGTTCGGCAATTGCTCATGCCAGACCAGCACATGTCCATGCACTTCCATCCGGTGCTCTTCTGCAAAAGCCAGCACCTTATCCCCGGCATCGAAGCTATAACGAAAAGGGCGCGCATGCACGGCATCGAATTTCATGGAGTTTTCCGGAGTCAGCACGCTGAATTCGCGTACGAGCACCGCTGCGTAGTCTGCATCGTCGCGCAACGCGTTTTCATCGACGCTGGCCCCGATTGGAATATTCCGTAGCTGGGCTGCCATCCGCAAGGTAGTCAAAGGCTCGCCGACCGGCTCCGCCTGTGCCGCAGCGGGAGCAACAACCAGCGGCACAAGCGTGGCGAGTGCATATATCAGGCTGCGCATGCCCCCTCTCTCGCTAATCATGCTAATAGCCAAAATACGCTGCGCGACCAGCCAGCCCACGCACAAAAACAGGTATTTTCACATCCTGCTTCTGGCGCAACCCGACGCTTACCCCCCACTGGTCAAGCCACGATGCTCCGTCCATGCCGGCATAAGTATTAGGAGAACGATATGCACGATCCTGCAGCGCCTCATCCAGGGTGATGAAGGTGTAACCGCGTCGCTTGAGCATGGCCACAAGCTCTCCCAAGTGTTCAGCATTGAGTGCGTTGGCGTGCAGCAGCAGGACTTGTTTGATCTCATAACCGAACAGGTATAGCGATTGTTTCTCGGCGTTCGTCACCATCTGCTCCATATAGGGAACATAAGCTTCGGCCACCTGCCGTACCGCTGCCTCATCCCTTTGTTGCGAGGCTTTATCATAGGCCGCAGCAAACACCCATTCTGCAGAATTAATGG
>DAIDAS010000229.1 GCA_027310505.1 bacterium | reverse complement strand
GTCGAAACCGGCTCCCGAGTCACGTACCGTAATGTTGATGGCGGGGTCGGTGGGCATTTCGATCTCGATTTCGGTGTAGGCTTCGTGGCTGAGCGATGCTAGGCGACTTGAGCGCAGGCTGAGGTATTTTTCGAAACCTTCCACATCGTTCTTGAGTTGTGAATCCATTCCGAGCAATCCATGGTCCATGCTGTTGTTGAACAGCTCTGACAGAATGAGGAACAGCGTCCCCCGGTTTTGTTCGATATGCGAAAGTCGTTCCAGCGCTCCCATCATGAAGGGCACGGTTTCCTGGCTCATGCGGCGCAGCTGGCTGCCGTTGAGCCGCAACCTGAATCGCCACGCTTCATCCTCGCTCTGGGGCGGCATGTCCGGCCTTGGCTGCCCGTTGTCGGCGCGCGTGCTGTCCAGTTGATCCATGCTGATGACGAACAGCGAGATGTCGTCGCGTGCGGCGGCTCCGCCCAGATGTGCGAGTGTGTTCTGCTTGATCGATTCCAGCCTTTTCTCCGGAGCCAGCCCGGCGATCAGGTCGCGGAGATGGTCGGCGCCGAGCTCGGAGGACGTTGTATGGCAGGCATCCAGCAGGCCGTCCGACATGATCACCAGCTGGGCTCCTGGTGAATATGACATGCGCTCGGTTTCGATGCTGAACTCGTTGTTCCGGACAATTCCCAGAGAAAGATGCCGTGATTCGAAAGTGTGAGCCAGGGAGCCGTCCTGGTCGAACATCATGACGGCCGGATTGCCACCGTTCCAGACCTCCACCATCTGTTCGTGCGTATCGATGGCGACCAGGGTCGTGGCGAAAAAACGGTCGACAGGCAGCAGGCGGCCGATGCGCCGGTTGATTTCCTGTGCGATGCTGCCGATGGTATAGCCATAGCCGGTCATCGCGTAAAAGATTTCGGGGAGCGGTTGGGCGGATAGCGCCGCTGCCAAGCCGTGTCCCGTGCCATCGGCCAGCATCACGTGCTGGATGCCGGCAGGGGTGCGTGCCGCTGCCAGAACGTCGCCGCTGAAAACGTCCGCCGGTTGCAGCCACCACTCCACGCCGGGGGTTTGCAGATGCTCGATATCTACCAGCGTCCGCATCAGGTGGCTGGCAATGCGCTTCTCGTTCTCGGTTTCGAAACGATAGCGGCGCAGTTCCACGTTTTGTTCTTCGAGCTGCCGCTGGGCTGCAATGCCGCGCGCGAAGTTGTTGAGCTTGGCATTGAGGATGTCGACATGGAACGGCTTGGTAATGTAATCGTCGGCGCCGAACCTCAGGCCTCGAACGATATCTTCCTGTTCGGATAGCGCGGAAAGCAGGATCACCGGCACCCAGCGATCATTGCTCAGCGACTTGATGATATCCGTGGCATCGAGGCCATTCATCTCGGGCATCATCACGTCCATCAGCACCAGGTCGGGAGAGTGTTCTATGAATTTTTCCACGGCTTCGCGGCCATTGTCGGCCAACAGGACATGGTGACCAAGCTGTGTCGCGATTTTGGACAGCAGCATGCGGTTGAGTTCTTGGTCGTCGACAATCAGGATGTTGAGGTTCATGGACGGGGATTATACCGATTGGCACCCACATGACCGCATTCGGATGTCTGATTCAGGGTTGGGGGATGTTGCCGATGGGCACTGGGGGGAGCCAGCGCCCTTACCAAGTGTTATCCGCAACAGCCTCGCTGTTGTTGGATCGGCGGGCACTTCACCGAGCCGAACGAGCAAAACACGCAGCAGTCGCCGGGCTTGGGACGCAACAGGGCCTTGCAGTTGCTGCATTCGTAGTAAAACAGGCAGGCATCCGTGGGCATGGTTTCTTGCTTGGCGAAGCCGCAGTGCGGGCAGGTCAGTACAGATTCGAGAACGGGAGCGGTCATCACGGCATCACCTTTGCATGGTGGAGGGATAGCCCGAGTTCGTGGTCGCCATGGTTAGCGCCTCGGGTTTGGCCTTGTCGGGGTCGTAGGTCACTGTGGCTGTTTTCTTGTTGAAATCCACCTTGACCACGCTCACCCCGGGTACTTTCTCCAGAGACTTCTTGACCGTGATCGGACAGATCGCGCAGGTCATGTTCTGCACGTCGAGCGTGACAGTTTTCGGGGTGGCGGCCAGCACTGCGAGTGGCGTGGCCATCAGTGTGGCAATGAATAGTTTACGCATCGGAATTTCCTTTCAGTAGAACAGCCGAGCCAGCGACGGTACGGCAAGCAGGCCAAGCAACAGAACGGCAACGATCCAGAATATCAACCGTTGCCGCTTGATCGTGCGTGGATCGGCACAGGGTGTGCC
>DAIDAS010000174.1 GCA_027310505.1 bacterium | reverse complement strand
CCCAAGCACCGCACCCTGCGCCGCATAATGGCGGGCCAGTGCGGCGCCGATACCACTGGACGCGCCGGTAATAAAAACCCGCCGGGCGGCGGGTTGCGAATGGGATACCGGAACAGCCATCAATGCTTGGCCGTTTTCTCTGCGCGTGCTTTTTCGATCAGGGAGTCGGTCACTTTCAGCATTTCCTCATTCCCGCCGGCAATCGTGCTGGAAGTCCACACCTTGCCTTCGATAATCAACGTCGGCACGCCTGTCGCACCCGATGCCCGGAACACCTGTGCGGCGCGCATCATCTTGGTGTTCACCGAGAACGACTTGAAGGCATCGTCCACTTTTTTCTTGTCCAGGCCACTTTGCTTGGTGATCCAGTCAGCCATGCCAGCTTCATCATTGGGCTTCACGATTCTCTGTTTGTGGATGGCATCGAAAAAAGCGCCATGGAGTTTTTCGGTCACGCCCAGCGCTTCCATGGCGTAATAAGCCTTGGCAGCAGGCGCCCAGTCAGGGCGCGCAATGGCCGGTACACGCTTGAATTCGACATCCTTCGGCAGCTTCTTCACCCATGCGGCCAATTGCGGTTCAAGGGCATAACAGTGCGGGCAGCCATACCAGAACAGTTCGGTCACTTCGATTTTTGCTGGATTGTCGGTGGGAATGGGCTGCTGGGTTTGCTGGTACTCGAAACCGGCTTGCGGATCGGCGAAGGCGGTCACGGCAAACAACATGAAGCATGCAGCGATAAACGATTTCATGAGATTTTTCCTTTATTGGTCGGGAACATTGCTGTGGATCTTGATCAGGTCGGTACTGAAACCGTTCCTGCTCAGTTCGGTACGGGCCTTGCTGATCTGGTCAATTTCCGTGAAAGGGCCGACCCGCACGCGGTGCCAGACGCCCTTGTCCGGCACATTGGCCGTTTGCACGACAGCTTCCAGCCCCAACAATGCCAGCTTGGCCTTCATGTTATCGGCCTCCTGCTCGGTCTGGAATGCGCCGACCTGCAGATAGTAGTTTTCGCTGGCGGCTGCAGGTGCCGCCTGCTGCTGCGTAGTCTTGGACTGCTTGATTTCCTGTTCCGTCACCGGGCTTTCGCTGCCCGGCAGGATGGTATAGAAATCGAAGCGAGGCTTGGCTGGAGCCTTGGGCTCTGCAGTTTCCGGCTTGTTCTGGGCCGATGCCACATCCACCTTGGGCCCGGACTCAGGATGCGAAGCGGAGGTCGTGCGTGCGACAAAGGGACTTTCACCGCCCTTGACGAAGATGGCGACTCCGACAGAGGCGCCAATACCCAGGATGAGACCAATGAGGATGCCGGTCAGCAGGGATCCGCCTTTGCCGGCAGGCCTGGATTTCTGGGGGGTGGGTTTGTAATCACGAGGCACGTTATTTTCTCACTCACATTTTTTCCGGGGCGCTCACGCCCAACAGATTCAAACCACTCTGCAGGACATAGCGGGTGGCCGTCACCAAGGCAAGACGGGCCAGTTTGACCTGCTCGTCTTCGACCAGGAACTTCTCGGCATTGTAGTAGCTATGCAGATCGCCGGCCAAATCCTTGAGGTAATAGGCAATCAGATGCGGCGCGAGTTCCTGCGCTGCGTTCTGTACCGTTTCGGGGAACTCGGACAGGCGCTGCAGCAACGCCAGTTCATGCGGGACTTGCAACGGCGACAGGTCGACCGATGCCAGGCCGGCTTCATCGCCGCCCCACTCGGCCAGCACGCTGCAAACACGGGCATGGGCATACTGGATGTAGTACACCGGGTTGTCGTTGGTATGCGCCAGCGCCAGATCGATGTCGAACACCAGTTGCGAATCCGCCCGGCGCGCCGCCAGGAAGTAGCGTGTCGCGTCGCGCCCGACCATATCGATCAGGTCACGCAAGGTGACGTAGCTGCCGGCACGCTTGGAGATTTTGACTTCTTCGCCACCGCGCATGACCGTCACCATCTGGTGCAGTACATAATCCGGCCAGCCTTGGGGAATGCCGATACTCAATGCTTGCAGGCCGGCGCGCACGCGGGTGATGGTGCTGTGGTGGTCGGCGCCCTGCTCGTTGATCACGCGCGAGAACCCGCGCTGCCATTTATCCACGTGATAGGCCACGTCCGGCACAAAATAGGTGTAGCCGCCTTCACGCTTGCGCATGACGCGATCCTTGTCGTCGCCGAAATCCGTCGTGCGCAGCCACAAGGCGTCATCCTGCTCGTAGGTATGGCCGCTGGCGACCAGACTCTTCACGGTCGCCTCGACCTTGCCGTCAGTGTAGAGTGCCGATTCCAGCGAATAGACATCGAAATGCACGTCAAACGCGCGCAGATCCAGATCCTGTTCGCGACGCAGATAGGCCACGGCGAATTCACGGATGGCGGCGGCATTTTCAGGGTCGCCGGCGCCGATCACATGCTTGTCCTCGGCGTCGATCTTTTCCTTCGCCATGTAAGCCCTGGCGACATCGCTAATGTAATCGCCGCGGTAGCCGTCAGCCGGCCATGCCGGATCATCCGGCGTCAGGCCTTTGCAGCGGCATTGCACGGAGAGAGTGAGGT
>DAIDAS010000131.1 GCA_027310505.1 bacterium | reverse complement strand
CCCTCAGTATTTGCAGATGGGCTTTTTTGTGTGACTTCAGCTCCAATTCGAATTCAGGTATCTCCCGGATTTCATCTATAAGGGCATCTTCGTTTTCGAAATGCTCAATCACCAATTCAAGAAAGTTAAGAGCATGCGAAGGAAAAAGCCCCTGGCAGGAAGCCTGCCTTTCGCGGTTGCAATCCTTGCATTGATGATTGCTGTCGAAATACCACCCACACATATCGCGCATTCCATTCAGTGAAACGGCCAAGCCCGCATGCTCATCCTCAATCGAGCGTAAGCTGACTTCAGGAGTTGCGCTTGCGCGCTGATCATGACCTTTCATGCTACATGCCCTGTTGTTCGATCAGGTTGCTGCACGCCGCCCAGCCCGCCATCTTTGGAAAATGTCGCACAACCGCCGAGCACGAGTGGCAGCGCCAACATCAGAGGGAGCCGTTTGCGCGCAGATTGAGGGGGCGTCATGGCGGTTATTTCTTGTGGTCCATGTGGTGCCCGGCCCGCGGCGACGCCGTCGCGGGCGGTTGCGCTTGTTGCTCCATGGGTGGGTTATCCTCGCGCATGCCGGCAGCGGCTGCGGCATTGTGCTGCGTCCAGGAGCCTGCCTTGGCATCGCGATAGGACTGGTAATCGCCCAGTGACGAGCTATATTGCAGGCTGGGGAGTTGGCGCATGGGCATCTATTGCGCCTGGCTCGGCCGCTTGCGATAGCCCGGGACTCAGCATGGTCCGGGCCATCACCAGATGGAAACGTTTCATCTCAGCCTCTTATGCTTTCGGTACCTTGTTGCAGCAGGCCTTGGGTCGCTTATGCGCCAGCTCTGCCACATTGCGATCGGTATAGTCATACCAGGCTGATTTCAAACGGAACCACCAGGAGTTAGTCGGACAGATGCCCGTCAGTGTGAGTCTCTCAAGGATGGCGGGAAAGGAGAGCACGCCAGCATCGTAAGTGACAGCAAGCTTGCTCGTAGTCATGTTCAGTTCCAGAGCTTGAATGCCTGGCAGCTGCTGCTTGATGGCTTCGAGCGTGCGTGCGGCTGTGCCAGTCTGCGCCACCTTGAACGTGCGGTGCACGGGGTAAGACGTGTGCAGGGATTCCATGATGGGCCTCAGTGTCAGGTTACTGGGTTATTTGCAATGTCTGAATCGTGTATTGCCCGCTCGCTGGGTCCTTGGCAATAGTGAAGTTGATTTTGTCGCCTGGCTTCACGTCCTTGAGCAAATCCTTGTCCGCCGCAGGAAATACCATGGTCATGCCCGACCAGCCGAGATCGGGGATCGCTTCATGCCGAATCTTGGCCTTGCCGGCTTCCTGATCGACCGATACCACTTCGCCTTTGACCGCGTAAGTCTTTTGCGCCTTGGCGCCGGAGTGATGCGACTCGTGAGAATCGGCAGCATAGACCGGTACAGCCACAAGGTTGAGGAATGCCGCTGCAACAGCGGCGATAACGATTTTATTCATGTGATTTATCCTTATTCATGTCAATATCCAATGAGCGCCAGATTAGTCCACACGGACCTGGCGCTGCCCGTTATTGCTTGTGCATGTCGCCCATGCCCGTGCAGCCCGAGCCCATCATCATGTGGTGCTCTTTCATCATCTGGCTCATCATTTCATCCATGAGCTTCTGGTGCTGGCTGATCCACTCTTCATGTTCCTGCATGGTCATGCCTGCTTTGGGTTTCATGGCCTGCATTTTTTCCATGGTCTCGTGCATCATCTTCATATGATCGTCCATGAGCTTCTGGCGTTCCTCACCTTTGGCTGCTTCAGCCTGTTCCAGCTTTTGCCTGGACTCTTGTAAACGCTTCCAGGACTGCTGATCATCAAGGGCCCCCTTTGCAATAGCCGAAGTGGAAATAAAGCCAATGCCGCAAAGCGCGGCTACAGCGACCAGGCGTTTGAAACTTTGCTTGTTCATGATTGAGCCTTTCTGACAAATTAATAAACAATTGATGCCGATCAAATCGTGCTGAAATGCATAGCGTTTAATGACGATGCCATTGTCATATTGGAACTGTTACCCTTAACTGACATGGGAATTACAAATTTGTCATCTTGATCTGCTAACACTTGGGGAATCGGAAGACCTACTTGTCATGAAACATCTAGCACCAATACTCCTTAGCGTATATTGTCGTGCCTGGTACTTGACCAGGAGCTGACAGCGACATTACATATTCGTAATCTTCACCTGTGGGGCTATATGCGTTGCACAATGAGCATGCGCAAGTACCTATGGATACCACATGAAAATCCTCATCATCGAAGACGAGCAGAAAACCGGCGATTACCTTAAGCAGGGGCTGTCGGAGGCGGGATTTATTGCGGACCTCGCGCGTGACGGCATTGATGGCCTGCACCTGGCGATGAC
>DAIDAS010000128.1 GCA_027310505.1 bacterium | reverse complement strand
GCTGAAGCTCGATGCCGGGAAGATGGAGGAAGTAGTCCGCCGGCACGCCGAAAGGCAAGTGTCGGGGCAGCCGGGAATGCAGTTCATTGCACTCGATGGCAAAGCCTTGCGAGGAAGTGCGTCGCGGGTGTTGGACCTGCGTGTCAATATCGCGCGTAATTTCCCCAGAAGTGTCGAAGTAAAATTCCCCACCCTGTGTGAACGGTGATCAGCCGGTCTTTATGATCGGTTGGCCTCCTTCTTTGGGCGTCCTGGCCGGCGCGCAATGGTTTCAGGTGCATGGGAATTCAAGGCAGACGGCCGGTTACGTAGGTGGTCCGGGAGCAGGTCGGCATGCTCGCGCAGCCTGTACGACGATCCTTCAATCTGGACCACGACGGCGTGATGCAGTAGACGGTCGAGCAGCGCTGCGGCAACGACGCTGTCGCCAAACACCTCGCCCCATTCACCGAAGCTACGGTTCGACGTCAGGATGATTGCGCATCGCTCGTAGCAGGCATTGACGAGTTGGAAGAACAGATTGCCGCCATTGGTGCCGATCGGCAGGTAGCCGATTTCGTCGACAATCAACAGGCTGTTGCGCGAG
This sequence comes from bacterium, assembly GCA_027310505.1. Taxonomy (GTDB): domain Bacteria; phylum Pseudomonadota; class Gammaproteobacteria; order Burkholderiales; family Methylophilaceae; genus CAIJXJ01. Next base: position 3,091 of record DAIDAS010000128.1, on the reverse strand, counting down.
AGGTAGCGAACTCGTTGGGCGAGATTGCCCTCGCGTTCTGCTTTGGCCATGGAATGGACGATTTCGGCCAGGGTGCCGAAGTAGACGCTTTTACCGGCACGCACTGCTTCCACGCCCAAGGCGATGGACAGATGCGATTTCCCCGTGCCGGGCGGTCCGAGGAAATGCACGGCCTGGCGCCGTTCGATGAATTCCAGTTGTGCCAATGCCATGATCCGGTTACGGTCAAGACTGGGCTGGAAACTGAAGTCATAGCCGGCCAAGGTCTTGATCGTACCAAGGCGAGCCGTCTGCAGTGCCATCTTGATGCGCCTGGTTTCACGGGTGGTGAACTCTTCACCCAACAGCGTTTCGAGCACCTCGAGCATGGAGCTGTCGCCTTGTTCGAACCGGTTCAGCGTAATGTCGAGCGCTTCCAGGGCGCGTGGCATGCGCAGGCCGATCATGTAGCGGCGAATTCGCTCCAGTGTTGATCCAGGCACGGCGGTCATGCCACCCTCCCTGGCGCGGCCAGACGTTGCGCGACCTGGTCATAAAACGATAAGGGGCGGCGCGCAACCGTCGGAGATAGGGCGGCAGGCGCTTGCGTTGCTGTCTTCTGCCGTTCGTGGCTGCGCCGGTGGCCCGCAAGCATCGACGTTCGTCGCCTGCCTTCGAGCACAGGATGGACCGCCAGCAGGACATCGTCTTCATAGATGCGAATCTCATGCGCTAGTGTGTGAACCTCGAGCGTGCGGCGGCGGGTACGGTCTGGCACGCTGTAGTAATTACCGCCAACAGAAACCAACCCATCGTGACTGACGCGCCGCTCCAGCCGGATCAGTCCATTGAAGACGCCTACGGGCAATGCCTGCAGGGCAGATTTCTCCTCGGCGAAATGGTGCGTCACCACGCGCTGCGTTGTGCCATGAACCCTGACATTGGCAACGGTATCGAGCCACTGACGCAGTTGGCGGTTCAAATCGCCCAGGTTCTGGAAGCGCCGGGCAAGGAAGAAGTCTTGCCGGATATACCGATATGGCCGCTCAACCTTGCCCTTGGTCTTGGCACGATATGCCTTACAGGCCCGCGGAGCAAAACTGTAGTGTTGCGCAAGCGCGATCAGCTTGCTGTTGTAGATGATGTGCTTGTCCACTTCGCCCAGTACGGCTGTCTTCATTCGATCGTACAAAATCTCGCGGGTGACGCCACCAATGTGGTCGAACGCTTCCATATGGCAGCGTAGAACCGTCTGGAGATCCTGGTGCTCGACAAAGCGTCCCCAAAGATAACGGCTATGCCCAAGAACGATCGTGAACAGCCAGATCGAGCGGCGTCGGCCCGGTGCATCGTCGAATTCGACATTGAAATGCGCAAAGTCAACTTGTGCTTGCTGACCTGCTGGGGTCTCGAAGCGTACTTCGTAGCCATTCTGTCGTGGCGGTCGCACCTCACGCACCAGATCGCCCAGAGCGCTGCGGCCACCCTTGTAACCCATCGAGCGAATCTCGCGCAGCATGCGCTCAATGCTTAACTCCGGGAACGAACGCACTCGCTCGGTAATGTAGGCAACGAACGGATCAACCACACAACGTCGAGGTGCCCGCGGTCCATAGCGCGGCGCCTGAATTCCGTCCTTGATGTATTTACGAATAGTCTTGCGATCCATACCAAGTCGAGTGGCAATGGCAGAAATACTTAACCCCTGCTGATGCAGTTCCAGAATCGTCATCACTTCCTCCAGCTCAACCATATCGCCCCCAATAACAAAACTCGTGGGCAAGATGGTCGTCGATCATTCGAAATGGTGCTGGCGTCAAACCAGCTCCCACTTCATGAAATCTGGGGAAATTTACTTCGACGAAATTGGGGAGTATCTATCCGACGCTGACAATGTCCAAACCCATCATATGGAAGCCGTCGAACGCCTGGCGGATGTCCGGGTGATCTTTGATGCTGACCATCACTTTACCATTGCAAATTCCCATTACCTTGGCCATCTCCTGGTACTGCTCGAAGCCGAATGGTACGCCGTAGCCCTCTGTCTGCCAATATGGCGGGTCGAGGTAGAAAAACGTGTGTGGCCGGTCGTACCGTTTCATGCAGTCCTGCCATGACAGATTCTCTACATACGTGCCATTCAAGCGCAGGTGCGCGGCGCTCAAATTCTCTTCGATCCGGCATAGATTGATTGCCGGCGTGGTAGTGGCAGTACCGAACGACTGGCCGGTAACCTTGCCACTGAATGCGTGCTGCTGCAGGTAAAAGAACCGCGCAGCGCGCTGGATATCGGTCAGCGTTTCCGGGTTAGCCATCTGCGCTCTTTGCCAGCAGTGAAGCCTCGCAACCGCAGTTCACGCACCATACGCGGGCTGCCATAAGCGCCTTTGAGCTCAGCATGAATGGCGCGAATCACAGCCAGCATTTGCAAATCCGTCAGCCGCTTGCGATCCGGCGTGCCGCCACGCCTCCATGCACGATAGCCGCTGATACTGACGTCGAGAACGACGCACATTTCGGCCAACGCATAGGCCTTGCTTTGCGTGTCCATCCAGGCGCACTTCACAGTTCGACCCAAGCTTCGCACACGCCGCAAGCGGCTGCTGCTTTTTTATTATTAGGGCGTGTCATCAATTGAACTTTCGGCGCATTGCCCGGTCTTCTGAAACATTGTGAACAGCGGTAACGGCGCGGGCAGCGCCGAACAGTGATGACAAGACGTTATGGGTTGCGGGACGACCAGTGGGAGCGGATCAAGGATGGGCTGCCCGGTCGAGAGGGCCATGTAGGGGTGACGGCGCGAGACAATCGCCTGTTTGTCGAGGCAGTGCTGTACCGTTATCGAGCGGGCATCCCCTGGCGCGATCTGCCGGAACGCTTCGGCGATTTTCGCGTGGTGCATACCCGGTTTTCCCGCTGGAGCAAGCGCGGCGTCTGGCAGCGCATTTTCCAGACGTTGGCCGAAGATGCCGACAATGAATACGCGATGATCGATTCGACCATCTTGCGCGCGCATTAACATGGCGCGGGCGCGAAAAAGGGGGGCCTGACACTCAGGCGATCGGGCGCAGTCGCGGTGGGCTGAGCACCAAGATCCACGCCACCGTCGATG
>DAIDAS010000115.1 GCA_027310505.1 bacterium | reverse complement strand
GCATAATTGAGCGGGGCGGGGATGCACCCTTGCACGTTGACCATGTGGTCGTGGCACAGGCGATCCAGCTCATCGGTTGTGACGCCCGGCTGGACGAAGGGGGCGATATAATCAAGCACCTCGGCGGCGAGTCTGCCCGCAATGCGCATCTTGGCGATGTCGTCGTCGTTTTTAATGGTAATTGCCATGGGGTTTGAGCACGTTTTGCCTTGAATGGAAAGAGGTGTTTATGGTAGCATACGCCGCCCGTTTAATTTGAACGGTAATTCCCACACACGCTCACGTATAGGGTGCCCGCAAGGGTTTCTGGGGGCGTGTGGAGGCCTAACCTTATACAGGAGAAATATTATGTCCGTGACCATGCGTCAAATGCTGGAAGCCGGTGTCCACTTCGGCCACCAGACCCGTTACTGGAACCCTCGTATGGCGCCGTATATCTTCGGCGACCGTAACAAGATCCATATCGTCAACCTCGAAAAAACCCTGCCGATGTTCGAAGACGCGCTCAAGCACGTGCGTCAGCTGGCCGCCAACAAGGGTCGCATCCTGTTCGTCGGCACCAAGCGCCAGGCGCGCGACATCGTCAAGGAAGAAGCCGCCCGCGCCGGTTGTGCTTACGTCAACCACCGCTGGCTGGGCGGCATGCTGACCAACTTCAAGACCGTCAAGCAGTCTATCAAGCGCCTCTCCGACTATCAGGCCATGATGGAAGACGGTAGTTTCGAACGCCTGGGCAAGCGCGAAGTGCTCGGTTACAAGCGTGAAATCGAAAAGCTGGAACGCTCCATCGGCGGCATCAAGGAAATGGGCGGCTTGCCTGACGCGATTTTCATCATTGACGTCGGCCATGAATCCGGTGCGGTGACTGAAGCCGGCAAGCTGGGTATCCCGGTGATCGGCGTAGTCGATACCAACAACTCCCCGGAAGGCGTGACCTACGTCATCCCGGGTAACGACGACTCCAGCCGTGCCATCCGCCTGTATGCCCGCGGTATCGCAGACGCAGTGCTGGAAGGCCGTAGCCAGTCGATCAACGAAATCGTCAAGGCCGGTACCGAAGAAGAGTTCGTCGAAGTCGCGGCGGCTGAGTAATCCCTGAAAAAGGGGCGCGAGCCCCTTTTTTTATATCTGTTTGATAGAGATTTAAGGAGTTAACAATGGCGGAAATTACCGCAGGCATGGTGAAGGAACTGCGTGAGCGCACCGATGCGCCCATGATGGACTGCAAGAAGGCATTGACTGAAGCCGAAGGCGACATGACCCGCGCAGAAGAAATCCTGCGTGTGCGTTTTGGCAACAAGGCCAGCAAGGCTGCCGGCCGCGTGGCTGCCGAAGGTAGCGTCGGCATCAGCATCAGCGCCGATGGCAAGCATGCTGCAATGATCGAAGTGAACTCCGAAACTGACTTCTGCGCCAAGAACGATGACTTCCTGTCCTTCGTGCGTGAACTGGCTGAAGTCGTGGCCAATCACAAGCCTGCCGATATTGCTGCAGTTGCCGGCCTGAAGATGGGCAATGGTACGGTCGAAGACGTCCGCACCCAGCTGGTGGGCAAGATCGGTGAAAACATCACTCCGCGCCGTTTCCTTGCTGTTGATGCGCAAGGCAAGTTCGCAAGCTACGTGCACGGCGGCAAGATCGGCGTGCTGGTTGACGTGATTGGCGGCGACGAGACGCTGGCCAAGGATATCGCCATGCATATCGCTGCAGCCAAGCCGAAGTCGCTGGATGCTTCCGGCGTCGATGCTGCGCTGATCGAAGCCGAGCGCCGCGTTGCGATTGAAAAGGCCAAGGAAGCCGGCAAGCCGGCCGAGATGCTGGAAAAGATCGCCGAAGGCACCGTGCAGAAGTTCCTGAAGGAAGTGACCCTGCTTTCCCAAGTGTTCGTCAAGGCCGAAGATGGCAAGCAAACCATCGAACAGCTGCTGAAGTCCAAGGGCGCTAGCGTTGCCAGCTTCAACATGTACGTGGTGGGTGAGGGCATCGAGAAGGTTGTGACCGACTTTGCTGCCGAAGTTGCTGCTGCTGCCAAGGTGTAATATCAGTATGACCGCCCCCGCCTTCAAGCGTATTCTGCTCAAGCTGTCCGGTGAAGCCCTGATGGGCGAGGACAGCTATGGCATCAACCGCGCGACCATCGAGCGTATCGTCGGCGAGATCAAGGAAGTGGTCGATCTCGGCGTCGAAGTGGCCGTGGTCATCGGCGGGGGCAATATTTTCCGTGGCGTGGCGCCTGCAGCTGCAGGCATGGACCGCGCGACGGCCGATTACATGGGCATGATGGCGACCGTCATGAATGCCCTGGCGTTGCAGGACGCCATGCGTCAGGTTGGGCTGGTGAGCCGTGTGCAATCCGCGCTCACCATCGAGCAGGTGGCCGAACCGTATATCCGCGGCAAGGCGATCCGCTATCTGGAAGAAGGCCGCGTGGTGATCTTCGGCGCAGGTACCGGCAACCCGTTTTTTACGACCGATACCGCCGCAGCATTGCGCGGCATGGAAATGAATGCCGACATCGTACTCAAGGCGACCAAGGTCGACGGTGTTTACACCGATGATCCCAAGACGCATCCTGATGCCATGCGGTACAAGGAATTGACTTTCGATGAAGCCATCATCAAGAATCTCAAGGTGATGGATGCGACCGCGCTGACGCTGTGCCGCGACCAGGAACTTCCGATCTGCGTGTTCAGCATTTTCAAGCAGGGCGCGCTGAAGCGCGTCGTGATGGGCGAAGATGAAGGCACGCGCGTGCTGCCTTAAAGGAATAATCATGATCAACGACGTCAGAAATACTGCCGAACAAAAGATGCAAAAAGCCCTGGAAGTGCTCAAGAGCAATCTGGGCAAGGTACGCACCGGGCGCGCGCATGCCGGTTTGCTGGATCAGGTGATGGTGGAATATTACGGCAACATGGTGCCCATCAGCCAGGTGGGCAATGTCGGCCTGGCCGATGCCCGTACCATTACCGTTCAAGTGTGGGAAAAACCCATGCTGGCCAAGGTCGAGAAGGCGATCCGCGATTCCGATCTCGGTCTGAATCCTTCCAACAGCGGCGATATGGTTCGCGTGCCGATGCCTCCGTTGACTGAAGAGCGGCGCAAGGATCTCATCAAGGTCGTTCGTGGCGAGGGCGAGGATGCCAAGGTTTCAGTGCGCAACGTTCGGCGCGATGCCAACGACCAGCTGAAAAAGCTGCTCAAGGACAAGGAAATCGGCGAAGATGAAGAACGTCGCGCACAAGACGACATCCAGAAGCTGACCGACAAGTACGTGGCGGAAGTGGACAAGGCATTGCAGGCCAAAGAAGTCGACCTGATGGCGATCTGAAGTTTGTGCGAATAACGACGGGGATGTGCAGCCTTAGTGGTCATGCAATCCCCGTTTTTTGTGGTTGATACTTTCTGACTGTTGAAAGGATGAGGTTGGCACTCTTCGCCAGTTCCACTCAAGATATTCCCGAGTCTTCCGACGTGCCGCGCCACATTGCCGTCATCATGGATGGCAACGGCCGCTGGGCAAAGAAGCGTTTCATGCCGCGCATCATGGGTCACAAGCGCGGAGTGGAAACCGTGCGCGACCTGATCAAGCAATGCATCAGCCACGGCGTCGAATACCTGACCCTGTTTGCTTTCAGTAGCGAAAACTGGCGCCGTCCGCCGGATGAGGTGAAATTCCTCATGGGACTGTTCATGGAGGCACTCAAGCAAGAAGTGAACAGCCTGCACCAGAACCACATTCGTCTGGTGATGATCGGTGACCGCTCCCGTTTCGATCCTTTGCTGGTTCAAGCCATTCATGACGCAGAAAAGCTGACCCAGCATAATACCCGCCTCACCCTGACCATTGCCGCCAATTACGGCGGGCGCTGGGATATCATGCAAGCCACCAACCGCATGCTGCAGGCGCGCCCGGAATTGGCGCAGGGATTTACCG
>DAIDAS010000102.1 GCA_027310505.1 bacterium | reverse complement strand
ACCAGCGCGGTGGCGATGATGGTCAGCGAACCGCCTTCTTCGATGTTGCGCGCGGCGCCGAAGAAGCGTTTCGGCCGTTGCAGGGCATTGGCGTCCACGCCGCCGGTCAGCACCTTGCCGGATGACGGCACCACGGTGTTGTAGGCGCGTGCCAGACGTGTGATGGAGTCGAGCAGGATGACAACATCCTTTTTGTGTTCGACCAGGCGTTTGGCTTTTTCCAGCACCATTTCTGCAACCTGCACGTGGCGCGTGGCGGGTTCGTCGAAGGTGGAGGCGACCACTTCGCCCTTCACCGAGCGCGTCATTTCCGTCACTTCTTCCGGGCGTTCGTCGATCAATAGTACGATCAGTGCGACATCCGGGTGGTTGGAGGTAATGGCATGGGCGATGTGCTGCATCATCACGGTTTTGCCGGATTTGGGGCTTGCGACCAGCAGGCCGCGCTGGCCTTTCCCGATCGGCGCGCTCATGTCGATGACGCGGCCGGTAATGTTCTCTTCGCTGCGGATATCGCGCTCCAGTTTGAGCGGTTCGTCCGGGTGCAGCGGGGTGAGGTTCTCGAACAGAATCTTGTGCTTGGTGTTTTCCGGAGCTTCGCCGTTGACCGTGTCGACCTTGACCAGCGCAAAGTAGCGTTCGCCGTCCTTCGGGGTCCTGACCTCACCGGTGATGGTGTCGCCGGTGTGCAGATTGAAGCGGCGAATTTGCGAAGGAGAAACGTAAACGTCGTCCGGCCCTGCCAGATAGGAGCTGTCCGGTGCGCGCAAAAAGCCGAAGCCATCCTGCAATACTTCCAGCGTGCCGTCGCCAAAGATGGTCTCGCCTTTTTTCGCCTTGTTCTTGAGCAGGGCGAAAATGAGGTCCTGCTTGCGCATGCGGCTGGCGCCTTCGATTTCATGGGCAATCGCCATCTCCACAATTTCTGTGACGGGCAGGTGTTTTAGGTCGGATAAATGCATGTGCGGAAGCTCGCTGGAAAAACAGGGGAAGAACAGAAACTCAGGGGGAGAAGTTTTAGCGCCTGATTTCGGCCGCTTGCAAGCGGCTTCAGGACAGGAAATCAGGCGCCAGCGTAACGGCTTTAAATGTTGCTGTCAATAAACGCGGTCAGTTGCGATTTGGACAGTGCGCCGACCTTGGTGGCCTCGACGTTGCCGTTCTTGAACAGCATCAGGGTCGGGATACCGCGGATACCGTACTTGGGCGGTGTCTGCTGGTTCTCATCGATATTGAGCTTGGCAACCTTGAGGCGGCCTGCGTATTCCTTGGCTACTTCGTCAAGAATCGGTGCAATCATCTTGCAAGGGCCGCACCACTCGGCCCAGTAGTCGACCAGAACGGGGACTTGGGATTGCAGGACTTCCTGTTCGAAAGCAGCGTCGCTGACGTGCAGAATATGTTCGCTCATGTTGAACCTCTTTGTGACCTTGGGGGGTGATTAGGAATGATCTCGCTATCGTAGCGAAAAAAGTTGGGCAAGTGAAGTCCAGAAATTTACGGCCAGTGATTTTATAGCCGGCTGAACTGGAATCGTTCGAAATTGGTTGTGCGTTCCACCAGGCGGGTCAGCATGATATCGCTGGTCTTGCCTTCTGCCTCCAGTTGCAGCGTGCGGGCTGGTTTGTATACGCCTCTCGCCGTGATGAGCGTCGCGGGTTGTTTCAGGGCGACCAGTTCGGGCAGGAGCAGGGCAATTTGCGCCTGAGGGAGGTCGATCGCACGAATCGTGGCGCTTTTTGCGCTGGGCGCGATCATTTGTGCGCCGATCTGCAATGGCCTGCCTTCCCCGTTGGATGCCCAGCGTGCGATGGCAAGCCCCCACTGGCTTGCATGATCCGGTTTGAGGCCCAGCAGTTCGCCGATGCGCACGGTGTCCTGCGATGCTGACGACTTGCTGAGAGCCAGTCCGCCGGGACTTTCGTTCACCACCATCCAGTGCGCGCTTTTGAAAATGCCGCCGCCGTTGTCGATGGGTGAGTTGGCAAAACTGACGGTGACCTCGGTTTGATTTGGGGGTGATGGTTCCGGCTTTCTCGAAGACTCCAGCTCCAGGAATGAATGAATTGCCGCCAGGCCCGCGCATATATTGATAGCGCTGTTTTTTTCTGCGCGCTGAAAAACACGTTTTGGCGGATTTCCCCAGTGTTTGAGCAGGTGTTGCAGCATGTCGCGGTAGCGCTGGTCCGCCATGGCTTCATCGGGTAGGTCGGGAATGAACGGTCGGGCTTCAGACTGAAGCTGGGTGATGTGATGGTGCACCTGGCGCGCCAGTTCGATGGTGATCAGCAGAATGTCCGTACGCGGATCGGCTTCCCTGGTGTTTTTTGCCAAGGGGACGGGTGGGATGTCGGACTTGAGGTGAACCAGGAAAATCCCGGTGGTCTTGTCGGGATTTCCCATCGGATGCAACTGCGCCAGATTGGCAAAGCGATCAAGGTATTCGATGACCCGCTCGATATCGATGGAAGTCAGGTGGGACGGGGTCGCCATGGACAGCAGCAATGCATGTTTGTAGACCAGGTTGATGCTGCTTTCTTCATGCACGTCCGGTACCGGCAGATTTTGCAGCGAGAGCTGCAGGGCGTGCAGATAAAGCAGGTGCAACTCTGACCAGATGCCGGCGGCGGGGGTGCTGTAGGTCAGGTGATGGACGCGCAGCAGGTGGCCGAGCGAGTCAATCGCGCGTTGTAGCAGCAGGGCGAGCTGGTCGTCGTCCCCGATGGTGAAAAGCCGGTCTTCCTCGGTCAGGATGGCCTGCTTGTAGCCAATGGCCAGTTCAAGGAATAATTGTTGCGCCAGTTCCGCCTGCGCTTTTGCAGTTTCCTGCAGTGGAAGCGGTTGGTTGCAATACTGGCGGGAGAGTCCGTGTACCGCGATGAGGATGGCCGGGCGATACAACTCCAGTGCGGTGAGCCTGGTGTCGACCGTAAATTGCTGGCGGTTGAGGCGTTCAAGTTCGTCCAACAGCAGGCGTGCTGCTGCGCGAGGGTTGTTTTGGGGCAGGCTGGCGATCAGTTCCTGAATGTGTTTGGGGCGTGTTTCCGCCGGTATTGCCGGTTTTTCTTCAATCTCAGGAACATTCAGGCGCAGCGACATGGGCGGGCTCCATATGTAATGTGATGATATTAGAGCCTATTTCAGCTGGAAACGAAAGTTACGGTGTGGAGAATGATAGACTCGGCGTGATTGAGGTGGGTGGATCGGGATGCGGGTGATGAAAGCGGGGGATATGTTGGGGCGTTGGAGTCGTGTTGTATGGGGCGGGATATTGCTACTGGGGCTGGTTCTTCCGGCCGTCGCAGCCGAGGGTTTCATGCTCAAGGACATGGAAGGCAAAACCCATAGCCTGTCTGGTTACAAAGGCAAATGGGTGGTGGTGAATTACTGGGCAACCTGGTGCCCGCCTTGCCTGGAAGAAATCCCCGATCTGATCGCCTTGCATGAAAAGCGCAAGGATATGGTGATATTAGGAGTTGCGCTGGAATACAAGGACGCCAAGGAAGTTCGGGCTTTTGTCGACGACAATCTGATGTCTTACCCGATTGTGCTGGGGGATGACAAGCTGATTCAACAGATTGGACCGGCAGATGTGTTGCCGACGACCTACATTTTCAACCCGCAAGGGCAGCTTGCCAAGGTCAGGCGTGGGCTGATCACACGCCAATACCTCGAAAAACTGACGGGGCCGCAGAAATAAAAATGCCGGCAAGGCCGGCATAAGGAGTTGATGGTGCGTTAAGGGATCAGGTCGGCAACGGGATGTCATTGCCTTCGATATCCTTGATGTTGAGCTGGTTTTCTTCGGCGAAGTGCATCAGTTGCGCATAGCCTTCCGGGTTGATTTCCTTCAGTCGCAAGTCTACCGCCAGGCAGCGCACGCCATTGAGTAGGCGCGGCTTGAGGTAAGGGGAGTAGCGTAGTTTGCGGTCTGCGCCGAAGGTGGCATAGGTGCTGCACATGCGATCTACCCAGTCGCTGGGACGAAATGGCTTGCCGGCGCGGGTCAGGCCTTCGATGATGATTTCCGTGGGTTGGCTGCTCATGATGGTCGGGATTACCCAGTTTTGAAATTTGGCGCGATTATATCACTCGATATACTCGAACACCTTGACGACTTTCTGAACGCCATCGATGCCGCGCGCGATCTCCACGGCGTCGTCGGCTTCCTTGTGCGTCACGATGCCGAGCAGGTATACCACCGAGTCCTCGGTCACGACCTTGACGTAATTGGCGGAAAAACGGTTTTCCTGCACAAATGCGCCCTTGACCCTGGTGGTCAGGTAGCTGTCATTGGCCCGGTCGCTAAGCACGCTGGCGCCGCCGACCTTTAGTTCGTTCGTGACATTGCGTACGTTTTCAACGCTTCTGGCGAGCGTTTCGGCCTTGGTTTTCGCTGATTCGTCGAGGGCTTCGCCCGTGAGCAGGACGTTGCGGTTGAAGCTGGTCACGTTGATGTGGATCTTGTCCCCCAGGTTATCCTTGATGCGGTTGTTGGCCTTCCACTCGATCGCCTCGTCTTCCACGTAGGCGCCGGAGGTGCGCCGGTCGGCCGCGGCCAGACCGCCTGCGGCGGCGCCGCCGGCAACGACAGGGACGCAAGCGCTCAACGAGGTGCAAACGGCGACGGCAAGCAACAATTGATTCAGTAAGCGCATTATTCCACTCCTAATAAAAGACTATCGATGGCGTCGCACAGGGCATGCAGGATCAGCAGGTAGATCTCTTGTACGCGCGCCGCGTTTTCATGCGGGACCCCAATATGAATGTCCCCTTCGTGCAAAAGTTCCAGCAGGTCGCCGCCATCGCCGCCAGTAAGCGCGATGACGAGCATGTTTCGGTCATGGGCTGTTTTGACGGCGTTGAGTATGTTGAGCGAATTGCCGCCGATGCTCATAACGAGCAGCACGTCGTTTTCCTGGCCAAGCGCCTGCACCTGCTTGGCAAATACCTGCTCGAATTGCATGTCATTGGCGATGGCGGTCAGGGTGGCATTGTCGGAAGACAAGCTGATGGTGGCCAGTCCGGGGCGATCGAGGTCAAAGCGGTGCAGCATATAGGCGGCAAAATGCTGGGCCAGTGCGGCAGAGCCGCCATTGCCGCAAACCAGCACTTTTCTTTCATCGAGAAAAGTCGCCACGAGGTGTTCGGCCGCTTTGGCGATGGCGGGCGACAACAGCTCGGCACAGGCCTGCTGTAGCTGTGCGCTTTCCTCAAAATGCGTTGAAATGCGTGTGGTGATGTTCATGTTTCGAAAGCGTTCCTGATCCATTGCAATTGCCGGGCATCCAGCGATTCCAGCAATACTGCGTCGAAGCGGCAAGGGGCCATGCCGTGCCGCATCAGATAGTCCTCGGCGGTACGTGCCAGTTTCTGCTGCTTGGCCGGGGTGATGCTCGCACCGGCGTCGCCGAAGGTGTTGCTGCTGCGTAGCCGGACTTCGACGAAGACGATTTCCCTGCCATCCTGCATGATCAGGTCGATTTCGCCAAATCGGCTGCGATAATTGCTTTCCAGCAGTTTGAGGCCCTGCTGTTGCAGCCAAGTGGCGGCCAGTCGCTCTGCTGCTTTGCCGCTGTTCAACGTTACTGCTCCAGCTCAATGCCTTCGGTGCGGAATTGTGCCATGGGGAGTTCGCGGACCAGCGTATTGCCTTCCATGTGCAGGTTGCCGCTCAACCCATGCAGCAGCAGCGGCTTGCC
>DAIDAS010000090.1 GCA_027310505.1 bacterium | reverse complement strand
GACCCCACCAAGGCGGAATGGCTGGTGCCGGGCATGATCCGCGAAAAGATCACGCATTTGATCAAGGCCTTGCCCAAGACCATCCGCCGCGTGTGCGTGCCGGTGCCGGAATTCGTCACGGGTTTTCTGGAACAGGCCAAGATCGGTGAGGGCGAGGTGCTGGAAGTGCTTGCAGCCTACATTCAGCAGCGCACTGGCCTCAAGCTGTCGACCTCGGATTGGGATGAAGCCATGCCGGCGTATTTGTTGATGAACTTCCGCGTGGTAGACGATGCGGGACGCGAACTGGCGATGGGGCGCGACTGGGCCGCACTCAAAAACCAGCTCGGACAGGCTGCGCAATTGACCTTCCGTAATGCTTCGCCTGATATTGAAAAATCGGGCCTCAAGCAGTGGGATTTCGGCGATCTGCCGAAAAAGCTCGACTTCAGCCGCAACGGCCGCCAGATGACCGGCTACCCGGCACTGGAAGACGGCGGCGACAGCGTGGCAGTGAAGCTGTTCGATACTGAAGCCGCCGCGCTGGAATCGCATCGCAAAGGCATCCGCCGCCTGATGCGCTTCGAGCTCAAGGAGCAGATGAAACAGTTGGAAAAAGGCCTGCCCGGGTTCAACCAGTACGCCTTGCTGCTACGCAACATCATGAGCCCTGACGAGTTGCGCGAAGACATGCTTACCGCCATTGCCGATCGCGCCTTCATCGGCGAGGACGAGCTGCCGAGAACTAACGCCGAATTCATGGCGCTGAAGCAGCGTGCCAGAACCCGCCTGCCGGCGGTGGTAGAGGGCGCTGGTCGTCTCGCACAAGCCATTGCCGCCGAATATCAGCCGCTGACGCAAAAACTTGCCAGTTTGCCAACGCCCATGGCACGTCTGAAGAAAGAGGTCGAGGAACAACTCGCCCGCCTGCTGTCAAAACGCTTTTTCAGCAGTACCCCGTGGGAGCGCCTTCAGCATCTGCCGCGCTATCTCAAGGCGTTGAAGCTTCGGCTGGAGAAATACCCGAGCAGCGTCGAGCGCGATACCCGCAGCGCCCAAGCTGTACAGCAACTGTGGGCGCGCTGGGAAGAGCGCGTGACGGCGCAGCGCAAGTCGGGGGAGGCGAGTGCGGCGCTGGCCGATTTCCGCTGGCTGCTGGAAGAGTTGCGCGTGTCGCTGTTTGCGCAGGAGCTCAAGACGCCGTTCCCGGTGTCGGTGAAGCGCCTGGAGAAAATCTGGTCGGAACTGGGGTAACTAAGGGGCTTGAGTCCAGGGTTGATCTCCGGTTCAGGTTCGAGCCAACTGTGGCCGATGGCTCATTCGCCCATATGAAATCCATTAGCACTGTTTGTGCCTAGCGCTGCATCAATACATCCCGAATTTCCAGCTCATCCAGCCCCTTTCCGATCAGCACTACGCGCGATAGCGCCTCCTCCTCACGCCAGCCTTTCAGCAGGGTCGGTGGATAAAGCGTGTGCTGCACGGCATGCACGGCGAGTGGTGCGGGCTGGTCTGCGGCATGGATGATGCCTTTCATCCGCAACAGTTTTTCCCCATGGGTCTTGCATAGCCGGAGCAGCTTGGACTCGAGTTGTATCCAGGTGAGCGGCGCAGGCAGGGTGACGGTGAAACTGCTGATTTCGTCCTCATGCACCGATGGGGGAGTGGTGCCGTGCGTGGCTTGGGAGTTTGAAGGTACGCGCAGCCAGCGCTGAGGCTGAGGCTGTTTTCCCGTGCGGTCGAACAGGCCGACGTCGATGATGGCGGCGGGGTCGACCTCGCCTTGGGCAACGCGGAACTGTACGGCGCCGGGGTTGAGCAATTTCAGCCTGGCGGCGAGCTGTGCCATCCCGGCATCGTCTGTCAGATCGGGTTTGGTGAGCAGTAGCACATCGGCTACGGCGGCCTGCTTGCGTGCCTCGGCGTGCTGTTCGAGCTGTTGCAGGCCGTACACGCTATCTACCGTGACTACCACGGCATCCAGGCGGTAATGTTCGCGGATCACGTCGGCATTCAGCAGGTTGGCGAGGATGGGGCCGGGGTCCGCGAGCCCGGTGGTCTCGATCACCAGCCGGTTGAATTCGGGGATCGCCATCAGCGTGCGCTTGAAAAACAGGTCGCGCAGAGTGTCGGCCAGCTCGGTGCGCAACACGCAGCACAGGCAGCCTGAGCCCAGCAGAATGGTGTTATCGGCGATGTAGGTGTCTTCCACAGTGCGGGCGAGGATGTGATCCAGCCCGGTTTCGCCCAGCTCGTTGATCACCACGGCGGTGTCTTTCATGCCGGGCTGGCGCAACAGTTTGTTGAGGAGTGTGGTCTTGCCGCTGCCCAGAAAGCCGGTGAGCAGGGTGACGGGGATGCGAGTGTCCATAATCTGGCATGATAGCGGCTCTCCGTTGCTAGCGTCGAATTCACAGCACGAATCCACGGTAAAATGTCGGCTACGCAACGGTGAAATGAATCAATGAACGTATTTTACGAAGAAGAGGGCAGCTTCAAGGTGGCCTCGGTGATGTCGGAAAACCCAGGCTCGCTGCAAGTCGAAGCCATTTCCGGCAAGCGCTCCAAGATCAAGTCGGCCAATGTGCTGCTCAAGTTCGAGGGCTCGCTGGCGGGTTTCATGGATCAGGCGCAGGCGGCCGCCGAGACGCTGGAAGCGGATTTTCTGTGGGAATGCTGCGGCGAGCCGGAATTCGGCTTCGAGGAACTGGCCAAAGAGTATTACGGCCACGCGCCAAGCCCGGTCGAAGCGGCCGCCACGGCGATCAGCCTGCATGCTGCGCCCATGTATTTCTACCGCAAGGGCAAGGGTCGTTACAAGGCAGCCCCTGAAGAAAATCTCAAGGCTGCCCTGGCCGCGCAGGAGCGCAAGCGCCTGCAGGCAGAAAAAGTGGCCGAATATGTGGAGCAGCTGAAGGCGCACACGCTGCCGCCGGAATTCGGCAGCAAGCTGGACATGCTGTTCTACGAGCCGGACAAGAACACGCTGGAGTGGAAGGCGCTGGACGAGGCGGTAACCGCCACCGGCCTGAGCCACCTGAAATTGCTGGAAGCCTGTGGTGCCGTGCCATCTGCGCACGATTACCATTTCGGCGCTTTCCTGCGCGAATACTTCCCGGCTGGGGTACTTTTCGATGCGCACGAGGCCATTGCGGTGCCTGAGAACCTCGACCAGGCCGAAGCGGCCGCATTCAGCATCGATGATGCGACCACCACCGAGATCGACGACGCCTTCTCGGTTCAGGTGCTGGAGAATGGCAACCACCGCATCGGCATTCACATTGCCGCCCCCGCATTGGGTATCGCCCCGGGGTCTGAGATGGATGCCATCGCCATGAAGCGGCTTTCCACCGTCTACATGCCCGGCAACAAGATCACCATGCTGCCGGAAGCAGCGATCGAACCTTTCAGCCTGCATGCCGGCGAATGGCGGCCTGCGCTGTCGCTGTACCTGGAAGTCGACCCTGAACTGGCCATCGTCAGCAGCGCGAGCCGGCTTGAAGCGGTCAGGATCGCCGACAATCTGCGCCACGATGAGCTGGAGCCGCACTTCAACGAAGAAAACTGGCAGACCCCCAACGAACATCCGTATTGGGAACGCCTGAACCTGTTGCACCGTCTGGCGGAATCGCTGGAAAAGGCGCGTGGCAAGTACGATCCCAACCGTGCGCCGCAGGTCGATTACAATTTTTACGTCGAAAACGGGCTGGTGCGCATTACCGAGCGCAAACGTGGTGCGCCGATGGACAAGCTGGTGGCGGAACTGATGATCCATGCCAACGCCCACTGGGGCGGCATGCTGGCCGAACATGAGATCCCCGGCATCTACCGCGCGCAGCAGGGCGGCAAAGTCTACATGACTGTCAATGCAGAACCGCACCAGGGCCTGGGAGTGGCGCAATATGCCTGGAGCACCTCGCCGCTGCGGCGTGCCGTCGATCTTATCAACCAGCGCCAGATGCTGGCCTTGCTGCAAGGCAGCGAGCCCGCCTACTCGAAGAACAGTGACGCGTTGACCACGGCGATGCGCGAGTTCGACCTCGTCTACAACGCTTATAACGAGTTCCAGACCCGCATGGAACGGCACTGGTGTCTGCAGTACCTGATCCAGCAGAATGTGCAGGAGGTTGTCGCTACCGTGTGGCGCGAGAATCTGGTGCGGCTGGAAGGCATTCCCTACATCACCAAGGTGCCCAGCCTGCCCGAGCTGGCGCCAGGGACGCGGGTGCTGCTGGAAGTGAAACGCATCGACCCGCTGTTGATGGAACTTGACTGTCGTTACAAGGCTACCATGGAGTAAAAATGTTTCGTTTGGGATCAAGCAGACCTTTTCGCCGCCGACAAGCTTCGGCAACCCCGGGCATCGAGATCAGCGAATCTGATGGCGTGCGCGCCCTGCAC
>DAIDAS010000081.1 GCA_027310505.1 bacterium | reverse complement strand
ACAGCATCACGAGCGATTCGATGGCACGGGGTATCCCCAGGGGCTGAAGGGCGACGAGATTCTGCTGGAAGCCAGGATACTGGCGGTGGCCGATGTCGTGGAGGCGATGTTTTCACATCGCCCCTATCGTCCCGGACTCGGGCTGGATGCTGCGCTGGAAGAGATTTCCCGCAATCGCAGCGTGTCCTACGACCCCGCAGTGGTGGATGCCTGCATCAAGCTTTTTCGTGAACGGCATTACGTCATGCCGACCTGATCGTGACTGATGCGAATGAACGTACGATTTTTGGAGTGCCCATTTGAGATCCGCCATGAGCAAGCCCGCCGATAAGCGCGATCAAAAAGCACTGCCTGAAGAGCGCCGATTTTTGACGCTCATCATGGTGTCGCCGCCAGTAGTGCTGCTTTTCTGCCTGATCGTGACTTATTTCGCCTGGAAAAGCGTGTGGCAAATTACTGTCAATGAGCTGCACAGCCAGTTCAATTCCAAGGTCATGGAGATCCACACCAGAATCCAGGAGCGGGTCGAGGATTACAGCGATCTCCTGCAGGGGGCGTCGGGCCTGTTCGCTGCCAGCGATTCCGTGGAAAGGGACGAGTTCCATGCCTATGCTGAAATGTTGCATCTGCGGGAGACCTATCCGGGCATCCAGGGCCTGGGTTTCTCCGAGCTGATTTCCCCCAGGGACAAAGTGCGGAGGGTTGCGTCGATTCGCAAGGACGGCCTGCCGAAATTCACCATCAGGCCGGAGGGCGTGCGTGATTTGTACACGGCCATTATTTATCTGGAGCCGTTTGACTGGCGTAACCAGCGTGCCGCAGGTTACGACATGTATTCCGAGCCGGTTCGTCGCGAGGCCATGAACCGGGCGCGTGATCGTGGCGAGGGCGCGCTTTCCGGCAAGGTGAAGCTGGTGCAGGAAACCGAATCCGATGTGCAGAGCGGGTTCCTGATGTATTTCCCGATATACCGGAATAATGCGCCCCATGCGACCCTCAATGAGCGACGCAGCAATCTGCTGGGTTGGGTATACAGTCCGTTCAGGATGGGCGACCTCGTCCGGAAAGGTATCCTGGGGCGCCAGTTGGATGAGGTAAAAGGCAGTCTTGGCATTGAGATTCATGATGGCCGCTCGGCCGATCAGGCAAGCCTCATGTTTGATTCGATGGCAGGATCCCCCCCGAACCGCAAGCCCATCCAGCCGCTTTTTTCCTCGGTTAAAACGGTGCGATACCTGGGCCATGACTGGACGATTGAGGTGTATTCGCTGCCTTCCTTCGAAGCACGGGCCGGGATGGGGCAGGCACGTACCGTGGCCATTTTCGGCGGCATCATCAGTCTGCTCATTACCTTGATTGTCTGGCTGTTATCGACTACCAATGCGCGCGCCATCAAGCTGGCCGAAAAAATGAGCGAGAGCCTTGCCGCCAGCGCAAGGTATACGCGAAACCTGATCGAGGCCAGCCTGGATCCGCTGGTGACCATTAGCCCGGGAGGCAAGGTCATGGACGTCAACGAGGCAACCGTTCGCGTCACCGGGCACCCCCGATCTGAACTGATCGGAAAGGAATTCTCGGAATACTTTACTGAACCGGACAAGGCGCGCGAGGGGTATCGGCAGGTTTTCTCCGAGGGTAAAGTGACGGATTATCCACTGACCATCCGGCACAAGGATGGCCATGTGACCGATGTGTTGTACAACGCTAGCGTTTACCATGACGATGCCGGCCGCCTGCAAGGCGTATTGGCTGCGGCGCGTGACGTGACCCAGCGCATGTTGGCTGAAAAGGCGTTATACGCGAGCCGGGAAAAGCTGGAACAGACCCTGATCCAGACCATCGAGGCCATGGCGGCGATCGTTGAAATGCGCGACCCCTATACCGCAGGCCATCAGCGGCGCGTCGCTGACCTGTCAAAAGCCATTGCTCTTGAAATGCATTGGCCCAGCGAGCGCATCCGCGTACTGTATCTTGCCGCCCTTATTTATGAGATCGGGAAGATCCGCATCCCTGCCGAGCTTCTGAGCAAGCCGGGCCAGCTGGATGACATTGAGCACGAACTGTTCAAAACGCATGCCCAGGCCGGCTTTGAGATTCTCAGCGAAATCGATTTTCCCTGGCCTATTGCGCAGATCGTGCTGCAGCACCATGAACGGCTCGATGGCTCCGGCTATCCGCAAGGACTCAAGGGCAACGACATCCTGCCTGAGTCGCGCATCCTTGCGGTCGCGGATGTCATGGAAGCCATGCTTTCACACCGCCCCTACCGGCCTGCGTTGAGTATGGATGAGGCGCTAGGCGAGATTTCTGGCGGCCGGGGCGTGCTTTACGACCCCGAGGTCGCGGATGCCTGCGTCAGGATGTTCAGGGAACATCGGTACAGTTTGCCGGCCTGATTTTTGCTGGCATCGGTCACCAATGCGCTGGCTTACAGGCTCCCCAGCAGCATTTTCAGACCCAAGCCGTAGAGCAGGAGAGCAAACAGCTTTTTCAGCAGCGGCACCGGCAACGTTTGCGCCAGTTTTGCACCAATGGGGGCTGTCAGCATGCTGGCCATGGTAATCCCGGCCACAGCCGGCAGATAGACGAACCCCAGGCTATAGGGCGGCAGGCCGGTGACCTGCAGGCCGGTGGCGATGTATCCGACCGTCCCGGCTACCGCGATAGGGAACCCCACGGCCGAAGAGGTGCCGACGGCTTCGCGCATATGGCAGTTGCAGCAGACCAGAAACGGTACGGTCATCGAGCCGCCGCCGATGCCAACCAAGCTGGACAGGGCGCCGATCAGCCCGCCGGCAGTGAGCAGCTTGGCTTTGCCAGGTGGCGTCCGGCTGGGTGGCGGGCAGAAATCCAACAGCAAATGGGTCCCGACATAAAAAACGAAAATGACGAACAGTATTTTCAGGCTGCCGGTGTTCATGCGTGCTGCCAGCCAGGCGCCGAGCAGGGTACCCGCAATGATGCCGGGCGCGATGAGGCGCACGATCCGCCAGTTGACGTTGCCGTGGCCGTGGTGCGCCCGCGCCGAGGCTAGCGAGGTGAAGATGATGGTGGCCAGCGAAGTGCCCAGTGCGACGTGCATCAGTTGGGCGGCCGGAAAATGATGCTGGCCGAGCAAAAACAGCAATATCGGCACGATGATCAGCCCGCCGCCAACGCCGAGCAGCCCTGAAAGGATGCCAGCAAATGCACCGGTGAGCAGGAACAGGAAAAATTCTATAAAAAGCTGCATCGTGTCAGGTTTTTTGGGCGAGACGTTCCAGGGCTGCTCGGAGCGGCGAATCCGGCAGGCTCTCAGCCAGATCGGACAGGCTGCTGGCGGCTTTCCGGCTCAGGTGGCGCTGCGGTTTTGGCGGGCGTCGCGCCATAGATTTGACTTGCACTTCAACGCGAATTGAAGTAACTTCTACGCCTTTGATTTGCAAGTTTTTTAGCAGTGTTGGCGCGAGCAGTTTGATCTTGGCTGCCACTGCGCCATTGTCGGCAAAGACGGTGATTCGGCGGTGTTTCATTCCGCCAGCTCGAGTGAATTCCCGCAGGGGTTGCGGTACGACGCTGCCCCAGATTGTTTGCAGTGCCGTCAGATCGCCTGCGTGGCTGATCAGCGTCTGGATCTCGGTGTTGTCATTGAAGAGCGCGCGAATGCGCCGCATGCCGGGAATCTCCAAAAAATAGGGGAAATCGTGAACATCATTTTTGTGTCCAACAACATGGCGAAAGCCAAGACGTTGACGCTGGGGCAAGCTGTGCTTCTTGTCACCAGCTTGTTGCTGGCATCTTCCATGCTGACCGCCGCGCTCATTCTGCCACAGGCGGACAGTACACACCAAGGTGTTCTGCTGCCGGTGCGGATGATCCAGGCTGTACGCAGCAATCCACAACAGCATCTCGATGCGCTCGCGTTGCAGCTTGGGCAGATCCAGGCGCGCGTGATGCGGCTGGACGCCCTGAGCGAGCGTCTGGCGGAACTGGCTGGGGTCAAGGACAAGGATATCAAGGCCGGGCAAGTGCCCGGGCAGGGCGGCCCCATGGTGCAGGAGCACAGCCTGAGTGCGGATGAGCTCAGCCGCCAGATTGTCGAACTTACGCAGCAGGTCGAGCAGCGCAACGACCGTCTGGGTGTGCTGGAAGCCATGCTGCTGCAACAGAACCTGACCAAAAGCACCCTTCCTTCCGGCAGCCCTGTGAATGTCGCTTATAACTCGTCCAGTTTCGGCTGGCGGGTTGACCCGTTTACCGGGCACATGGCGATGCACGAGGGCTTGGACTTCATGGCCGAAGTCGGCACTCCGATTTATGCAGCAGCCAGTGGCATCGTGGTGCAGGCTGAAAGCACGCCGGATTATGGTAATATCGTCAAGGTTGACCATGGGGCCGGCCTTGAAACGCGTTATGCGCATGCCCGCCGTTTACTGGTCAAGACTGGGGATCGCGTGCAAAAAGGACAGTTGATTGCGGAGGTCGGCAATACGGGGCGTTCTACCGGTGCGCATTTGCATTTCGAGGTGCGTCTCAATGGGGTTGCCCTTGATCCACGTAAATATCTTCAAAATCGTAATGGCTGAAATTCAGTAGCTTCCATCTATTTCAATTCACTTAAAATTCCGCTTCTGCGGAAAGTTGGCAACTCTTTATGTTATCCACGGTATTCAAGAAAATTTTCGGCAGCCGCAATGAGCGCCTGATCAAACAATATTCCCAGACGGTGCGCGCCATCAATGCGCTGGAACCGGCCATGCAGGCGTTGAGCGACGAACAGCTGCGCGGCAAGACCGAGGAATTCAAGCAGCGTTACAAGAACGGCGAGTCGCTCGACAAGTTGTTGCCGGAAGCCTTTGCCGTGGTACGCGAAGGCGGCCGCCGCGCGCTGGGGATGCGTCATTTCGACGTGCAGCTGATCGGCGGCATGGTGTTGCACTACGGCAAGATCGCCGAAATGCGTACTGGTGAAGGCAAGACGCTGGTGGCCACGCTGCCGGTGTATCTGAACGCCATCTCCGGCAAGGGCGTGCATGTGGTGACGGTGAATGATTACCTGGCCAGCCGCGACGCGCACTGGATGGGCAAGCTGTACAACTTTCTCGGCCTCACCTACGGCATCAACCTGTCGCAGATGCCGCATGACGAGAAGCAGAAGGCCTACGCCGCCGACATTACCTACGGTACCAACAACGAATACGGTTTCGACTACCTGCGCGACAACATGGTCTACGCGGTGGAAGAGCGCGTGCAGCGCGCCCTGAACTTCGCGGTGGTGGATGAAGTGGACTCCATCCTGATCGACGAGGCACGTACGCCGCTGATCATTTCCGGCCAGGCGGAAGACAGTGTTCAACTGTATACCGCCATCAACGCCATCGCGCTGAAATTGACCCGCCAGCAGGAAGAAGAAGGCGAGGGCGATTTCTGGGTGGATGAAAAATCGCAACAGGTGCTGTTGTCCGAGGCGGGTCATGAGCACGCAGAGGCGCTGCTGATGGAAGCCGGCCTGTTGGCCGGTACCAACCTGTACGATGCCGCCAACATCAGTCTGGTGCATCACCTGTACGCCGCGCTGCGGGCGCAGTCGCTGTTCCACCGCGATCAGCATTATGTGGTGAAGGATGGCGAGATTGTCATCGTGGACGAGTTTACCGGCCGCATGATGTCCGGCCGCCGCTGGTCCGACGGCCTGCACCAGGCCGTGGAGGCCAAGGAAGGCGTGCCCATCCAGAAGGAAAACCAGACGCTGGCGTCCATCACCTTCCAGAATTACTTCCGCATGTACGGCAAGCTGGGCGGCATGACCGGCACAGCCGACACCGAGGCATTCGAGTTCAATCAGATTTATGGCCTGGAGACGGTGGTGATCCCCACCAACAACGCCATGGTGCGCAAGGACATGATGGACAAGGTCTATCGCACCGCGAATGAGAAATACCAAGCGGTGATTGACGACATCAAGGAGTGCCAGACGCGCGGGCAACCTGTGCTGGTCGGTAC
>DAIDAS010000078.1 GCA_027310505.1 bacterium | reverse complement strand
TTGCTCCGCCAAGCCATAAAGACTGGTAAATACAGCTGACGCAAGCAGCCAGAGCGCCGCCACCGTCAAGCATTCATACAGCACGCTGCCGAGGCGGCGCATCAATCCCGGCGCGCTCAATTACCCAGATCGTCTTCAGGCGTCGGCTCGGGGCGATTGCCACGCAGCTTTTCACGCTCAGTTTCTGACAAGCGCTGGTATTCGCGCCATTTTGCGCGCAGTTCTTCCTGCTTTTCAGGTGACAGTGTATTGAACTGCTGGTATTTCTTGCGCGCGTTTTCACGCTCGTAAGGGGTCATGCGGCTCCAGTTATCGAGGCGTCTCCGCACCCGATCCTGTTGCTGCGGGTTCATCCTCGGGTAATCGCGCGCGATATCGAGCATCTTCTCGCGCTGCCAGGGACGTAACGCATCCCACTCTGCCGCCAACGGTGCCAATACCTGTTTCTGATCCCCATTCAACTGCGCCCACGTGGCCGAACTGGCCGGGCCTTCAGCATGGGCGAGCGGTGCCGACATGGCGCTCGCCAGCATCAAGGCTGCGAAGAATTTTCTAACCATGCGTCAAACCCTTTATCGACATAAGCCTCCGGAGGCAAATCGGAAGCAAGCAGCAGAGCATCCGCCTCAAGCGGCTCCCTCGTGGAGTTTTTCTGAAAATTGTTCTGTACCACGGCAACGACCATCAGGACGATTGCCAGGGCGATCAGCGTCGGCACCCAGGCATGTCGGCCATGCAGGTGGCTGGAAATGAACCGCCCCATCCCGGCGTGCGCCAATTCGACATTGGCAACACGGGCATGACCCTCCATCGCAGCCACAGCCTGTCTGCGCGCAGACGCCAGCTTGGCAAGGGTCGGCTCATCCAGGCCGGCAGCGCCTTGCTCCAGAATTTCGACGATTTTTTTTGCGGTATCCCGTTCTTGTGTCATAGCCCGATTCCTTTCTTGCCGAGCACGGCAGCCAGCGCGTGTACTGCCCGAGAGCAGTGCGTTTTCACGCTCCCCTCGGAGCACCCCATCAGCGCCGCCGTTTCTGCCACATCCATATCTTCCCAGTAACGCAGGACAAACGCCTCGCGTTGACGTTGCGGCAACTTCTGTACCGCCTCTTCAATTAATTTCAACGTCTGCCCACGCTCCACTTCATCGCTGGGATCGTTGCGCCCCTCATCCCCGTGCGACGAAAGTGTTTCCAGCACATCGTGCTCATCGTCATCCTCATGCCCGGAAGAAAATGAGGAGAACAGCGTCGTCCACAGGTTGCGTACCTTCTGGCGGCGGAAATAGTCGCGTATTGCGTTTTGCAATATGCGCTGAAATAACATGGGGAATTCTTCGGCGGGTCGCTGGCCGTAGTTTTCGGCGAGCTTTAGCATGGCATCCTGTACGATGTCCAGTGCGGCGTGGTCATCGCGGACGGCATAGGCGGCCTGCTTGAAAGCACGGCGCTCGACCTGCGCGAGAAACTCCGAGAGTTCGTGGGGTTTAGCCATTATGCTGATTCGTGCCAAGCTTATCGTGATTGCAACTTTTGCAATGAGTATAGCAGGTTGATTTTTGTTCCGTGGCTGGCTTTTCGCTACAATCGACGCATCCATAGGGAGAATCACATCAATGTTGGGAAAAATCCTCTTGCTCGGCCTGGCAGTCTGGCTGATTCTCACCCTGCTCAAGCAATATCGGCGCAGCATGGACGCACCAGCACCGCCGCATCCGGAAAGCCAGGACATGGTTCGTTGCGCCGCCTGCGGGGTACATCTGCCAAAATCCGAAAGCATCGAGCAGGATGGTAAATATTATTGCTGCAGCGAACACAGCCGGCACGCGGATCAATGACTCTCGGCACCACCCTCGCGGGCGAGCCCATGCAACCGACCGACGCCTACTGGCGTTCGATGCGCTATTTCAATTTTTATCGATTCATCGTTGCCTGCCTGCTCGTTGCGGCACATTTTGTCATCCATGCGTCGGACTTGTGGCAACTCCATCTCGACCTGCCGTATTTCCGGATTGCGCTGGGCTATGTGAGTTTCGCCATCGGCATGGCGGTTCTCACCGAGGTGCGCAGCCCCCGATTTCAGCGACAGGTAACGCTGCAAGCGATTGGGGACATCGGGTTCATTGTCATGCTGATGCATGTTTCAGGCGGAGTCAGAAGCGGCCTGGGATTATTGCTGGTGATCGCCATCGTCGGTGCCGCTCTGGTCAGCCAGGGAAGACTGGCGCTGTTCTATGCGGCCATCGCCAGCATCGCGCTACTGCTGGAACAATCCTCGCAACTGCTGGCGGGAAGCGATCATTACGATGGCTACTCCCAGTCCGTCATGCTCAGCCTGAGCTGCTTCGCAACGGCATGGCTAGCCTACACGCTGGCCAAACGCATGCGCCAGAGCGAGGCGCTGGCATCGCAACGCGGGATCGACCTGGAGAACCTGAGCCAGGTCAACCAGCTGATTATTCAGGATATGCAGGACGGCGTACTGGTGGTCGATGAAAAATCCGTGCTGCGCCATCACAATGCGCGCTCCGAGGCGTTGCTGGGCATCACCCCGGGCAATGTTCCGCCCACGCTGGACGAATGTGCGCCAGAAGTCGCCGAACAGTTGCGCACGTGGATCGGCCGGGAGCATGAAAACCGTTCCAGCATCGCCAGGCTTGTGTCCCACGGCAAGGAACTCCGTTTGCGATTCCAGCCGACCGGAGCGAACCGTCGTGAAGGCGCGGTCATTTTTATCGAGGACTGGAGCCGGGTGCAAGCACAGGCCAGGCAACTGAAACTTGCCGCGCTGGGCGCCCTCACCGCCAACATTGCACACGAGATTCGCAACCCGCTCAGCGCCATCAGCCACGCCAATCAGCTATTACTGGAAGAAGAAGGGCTCGACCCCACGTTCAAACGCCTGCTGCATATCATCGACGACAACACGCAAAGGCTGGATAAAATCGTGCAGGACGTCATGCAGCTCAACCGGCGTGACCGCATCCAGCAGGAAAGCATCCACCTGGCCGGCTTCGTGCAGGAGTTCCGGGATCAGTTTTGCCAGACAGAACAGATCCCCCTCGCCGGGATCACGATCGAAATCGTCGAGGGTTCGGCAGCGACCATGTTCGACCGGCACCAATTGCATCAGGTCGTGTGGAATCTTTGCCGCAACGGCTGGCGGCACAGCAAACAGCAGGCAGGGAGCCTGATCCTGCGTCTCGACAAAGCCGTACGCAAGGGCGAGGTCATGCTGGAAATCTCGGACGATGGCCCTGGCGTGCCGCCCGAGGTGGCACCACGCCTGTTCGAGCCATTTTTTACCACGGAAATCACCGGCACCGGACTGGGACTCTACATCGCCCGCGAGCTGTGCGAGGCTAACGGTGCCGGCTTACGACATGTAGAATCCGCCCAAGGCGCACAGTTTAGAATCTACCTGAAGAACCAATATGCTTAAACAGCCCCTGACTCCCTTGTGCCTGGTGGTGGATGATGAAGCCGACATCCGCGAGCTTCTGGTGCTCACGCTCGAACGCATGGGCCTATGCGTGCATAGCGCTGGCGACGTCAGCACTGCAAAACAGCTGCTGGAACAACATCATTACGCCCTGTGCCTCACCGACATGCGCCTGCCGGATGGCGACGGGCTGGAACTGATGCGGCATATCGGCCTGCGCCGGCCCGGCCTTCCGGTAGCCGTCATCACCGCCTACGGCAGCGCGGAGAATGCCGTAGCGGCACTCAAGGCCGGGGCTTTCGACTACCTCTCCAAACCCATTTCGCTCAAACAGTTGCGTCCGCTGGTCCAATCAGCCCTCAAACTCTCCGAATCACCGTCTGAGCCAGCGGGTGGCTTGGCGCTGATTGGCGATTCCGCACCAATCAGGCAGGCTCGTGCCATGATCGAAAAGCTGGCGCGCAGCCAGGCGCCGGTATATATCAGCGGGGAATCCGGCAGCGGCAAGGAACTGGCTGCGCGCCTGATCCATGCCAACAGTTCCAGAAGCGATGGCCCATTCGTACCGGTCAACTGCGGAGCGATTCCGGAAAACCTGATGGAAAGCGAGTTTTTCGGCTACAAAAAGGGCGCCTTTACCGGTGCACAGCAAGACAAAAGCGGATTCTTCCAGGCCGCCAGCGGCGGCACCCTGTTTCTGGATGAAGTCGCCGATTTGCCACTGCCAATGCAGGTCAAATTGCTGCGCGCCATTCAGGAAAAGAAAGTGCGCATGGTAGGCAGCACGTCAGAAGAAGCGGTCGACGTGCGCATCATCAGCGCCACCCACCGCAACCTGGCGAAAATGATGGAAGCCGGGCAGTTCCGTCAGGATCTCTACTACCGCCTCAACGTCATCGAGCTCAAGATGCCCGCCCTGCGCGAGATGCCGGAAGATATCCCCCAGCTCGCTGAAACCCTGCTGGCCCGACATTGCCAGGAACTCGCGTCGTCACGCCCCCACCTGACGGATGAAGCACTGGCCTTGCTGCGGAAATACGGCTTTCCCGGCAACGTGCGCGAACTGGAAAACGTGCTTGAACGCGCACTGGCCCTGTGTGACGGGGCTCGCATCGAAGCGGAAGACCTGCTGCTGAATGTTTCAGGAACACCGGCATCGGGGGCATTACCCGCGGGCTCTAGCGACATCCCGCTCCCGGAATACCTTGAAACCATCGAAAAGCAGGCCATTCTGGAGGCCCTGGAAAAATCCGGGCAGAACAAGACAGCGGCCGCAAAACTGCTGGGCGTCAGCTTCCGTACACTGCGTTATCGTCTGGCCAAACTGGGGCTGGGGCGTGAGGAAGAGTATTGATCATCCAATCGCGAGGGCTACCGGACTCGCCGCTGCGGCAGGATTCATTCTTCCCGGATGATGGAAATGGCTTGTTGAATTGCTTTGGATGGCTTTAGCCCCAGCGCCTCCCCCAATACATGGCTGAATTGGCGATAGACCATCAGGGCCTCGGTGTACAAACCCTGATGAATGCGTGTTTCAATCAGGCGCAAGCAGATCTCTTCTGACAACGGATAATATTCGAGCGCGGTGACATACAGCGTTACCGCGTCATCAAATTTCTGGTTGGCTTCCAAGGTACGTCCCAGCATGAGCACTATTCTCAGAAAGCGGTTCTTGGTTTTGTCTTGCAGGACGTAAACCCATGGTACGTCACTTTCCAACCAGAAACATGGCCCCCGAAAAATCGACAGCAATGAGTGGGAAAGTGTGACGGCCAGTTCCTGACTGATATGTTTCAGATGGAATGCATCTTCAACATACTTTGCCAGTTCCTCAAAAGTCCAAAGATCCAGTCCGCACAGACTGGTGTTAAGGCTAAGCGTTCCCGACTTCAACAACAAGGATTCGCGCGCGCCCAGAATGCGCCGCAAGCGCAACAACGTGCCATCAAATGAAATTTTTGCATGATCGCCATCCGCCTCGGACCATAGCTTTGAAATGATGAAATCGGCGGATATGCTGCGTCCGCCGTATGCGATCAGGAATTTCAATAATTCCAGAGGCTTGCTTCCGCCCAGCCTTTCCAAATCCAGGCCCTGACCGTCGCGTGTGATCGAGAACGCACCAAATACCTGAATTTGAATCACTTGGGTTTGTGATTGATCCATGGCATTGCCCTCCTCCGTGGTGACCGACCATCGTCCGATTGATAAGCATTGTAGGATTAAATTATCAATTAACTAATTAATATTAATGTTTATTTGTATGTTTTTGTTAAGTCTTGCGGGGTTATAAATTGACCGTCACGTAGTAGATCAATAGTCAGCAAGGATCAGGATGGCAATTGACTGTTGGTGGCTGCGACCTGATGGATTCTCCCGCTTCAGTTTTTCTCTTTGGCTGGCAGAAACCTTCATGACAAGGTCATTTCTAGGAAGGCTATTTTTCTTGATTTTTGAAAGGGGAATAAAATGTACAAGCAGGTTGCTTTAACGGCATTTGTACTGTCCGCTCTGGGTGTTTCTCAAATGGCCATGGCGAGCGACGGGTGCCTGGCTCTCCCAACCCGTGCCACATTTGTCGCGGCTGTTGAACAAGCGGTCGTGGACACCAATGGATTTGGCTTCCACTTGCCGATGTGGGTCACCATGGTGGACAACACTGGCAAGATTTGTCAGGTTTACAGCTTTGACGCCGCTACTGGGCCCAATACCGGCGAGAATGCCGGCAACAAAGCCTGGCTGGGCAGCCGCATCATTTCTGCTCAAAAAGCCAACACAGCCAATGCGTTCAGTCTTGATGGCCTATCGATTCCCACCGGGGCGGTGTATGCCGCGGTTGTGCCTGGCGGCAGCCTGTATGGTCTGCAACACAGCAACCCCGTGGATGCAAGTACGGCATACGGAGGCATTCCCGCTTCATACGGAACCGCATTTGACTACCTGAGGTACCATCGTATCGGCGGGGTCAATGTATTCGGTGGCGGCGTTGCCCTTTACGATGCGAGCGGCAAGAAGGTTGGAGCGATTGGCGCTTCCGGCGATACTTCCTGCCGTGACCATACCGTGGCTTGGCAGACGCGTGTACATCTGGGGCTGGCCAACACACCCAACGATGATCGCCTGGGTCTGGTAGCTACACCTACCGCACTCTTCCAACAGCCCGCATGTGGGGTGGCCGATCCGACCGCTGCAGACAACGTGGGCATCAAGTAATTGCTGTAGCACCCCTTCGCATGAACAACATGCGAAGGGGATTCTTGCTCTGCGCTTTATTATTGCGGTTGTTGCGGGCTGAGCAGCTCCGCTCCGGTTTCCTCTACCCCATCGTCTGCATTCTCGTTCTGGTTTTGCAGCATCGGGGCCTCTTCGGTATTGGGTTGTTCCGGCGTGCCCGATCCTTTGTCC
>DAIDAS010000143.1 GCA_027310505.1 bacterium | reverse complement strand
GTACTGCACCGTCTCGACCTGCCCCATCACCTGTTCCACGTCATAAACGGTATAGAGCGGTACGGCTGCAGCATACCCGTTGCGGTGCGGATGCTGCTCCGCCCACTCGGCCTCCTTGGCCTGGATATGGGCGCTGTCGCGCAGCATGACATCCAGCAGCTCCTTGGTAGCCTGCGTGGCATAGACTGTGCCCTTGAACCCCTGTGCCGCGAGCCGGGGCAGCATGCCGGAATGGTCGATGTGGGCATGCGTGATGAGGACAAAATCGATAGTGCGGGGGTCGAACGACGGGAAACGCTGGTTTTTCAGGTCGGCATCATGCCCCCCCTGGAACATGCCGCAATCCACCAGAAAGCGGACATCCCCGGTATCGATCAGGTAGCAGGAGCCGGTGACTTCCCCTGCCGCGCCGCAGAAGGTGATGTTCATCTTGCCGCCCCTAGTCATTGATGGTCTCCGCCAGCAAGCCCAGCCCGAAGCCCACGCCGAAGCCGTTCACGGCGTCCGACACCGCCCCCAGCCCGCCTTTGCGGCTGTAGGAAGAAAGATCGACATGCAGCCAGGCCGGGTCGTTCTCGATAAATTTCGACAGGAAGCGTGCGGCGATGATGTGGTCGGCATCGCCATCCAGCGTGCACTGCTTGATGTCGGCGATGTCGGAATCCAGTTCTTCATCGTAATCGGCATCGAACGGAAACGCGTTGACCCGCTCCCCCACGGCCTTGCCCACGCCTACCGCCTTGCATAGCAGCTCCTGCCGGTTGCCGAGAATGCCGCTGTAGCGGTTGCCCAGGGCTGTCGCCATGCTGCCGGTGAGCGTGGCGAAGTCGATCATCAGATCCGGCTTTTCGCGGGAGGCCAGCGTCAGCGTATCCGCCAGCACCATGCGCCCTTCGGCGTCGGTGTGGATGACTTCGATAGTCGTGCCGTTGAGCGCCGTCACTACATCGTTCTGCTTGTAGGCCTTGGGACTGATATGGTTCTGCGCCAACGCCAGCCAGCAGTCGATTCTGACCGGCAGCCTGGCTTGCGTCGCCGCCAGCAGGATACCCAGGCTCACGGCCGAACCGTTCATATCCTCGTGCATGCCGTGCATGTAACGCGCCGGCTTGAGGTTGTGCCCGCCGGTGTCAAAACAGATGCCCTTGCCTACCAGCGCGACAGATTTTTTCGCCTTCTTTGGCGCATAGGTCAGGTGCACGATGGCGGCATCTTCCGGGTCAGAGCCCTGCGCCACGGCGACAAACGCGCCAGCGCCCATCTTGCGCAGTTTTTTCAGGTCGAGCTCTTCGTGCTTCCAGCCCTGCTTTTCCGCCAGATCGCGGATGAACTTGCGGTACAGGCCGGGCGTGAGGTCATTGGCCGGCAACTGGGTGAGACTGCGTGTCAGCAGGTTGCCTTCTGCACGGGCAGCAAACAACGCAAAACCGCCATCCGACTCATGGCCGAACAATTTGATCTTGTCGAGCGACCAGGGTTTGTCCTTCTTTTTGCGCGTGGGGAGCGCCGTGCCGTTGACCCAGGCGCAGTAAACCGCCGCCTCGGCAGCCACGGCACGCTGTCCGGCGTTACCGTACACGGCGATGGTCAGGCTCTCCGGCTGCTCTTTCAGCAAAGGCTCCAATGCCTTGCGCAATGCCGTATGGTGCTCGAAGGTCGTCTGACCGGCTTTCAACACCACCCAGACGGCATGACTGCCACCCGGCAGATCGGCGTGGACCGGCGATTTGCTCAAATCCTCATACTTGGCTTGGCGCCGCTTCAGGCGCGCATCCAGCACCTCCCCACACGGCACTTCCAGCCGTGCTTCCGGCAGCACGAACAGCAGATGGGTCGCCTTCTCCACGGCCTCCGGCGAAATGGGTTTAGGGTTTTGTATTAGTTTCGCTGCCATGTTGTTCCTTGTTTTCTTTCTTCAATCCTGCCAGTTCGAGCTTGCGCCATACGCTTCCCGAAGCATAGCAGCTCCAGCCCCAGCGCAGCCAGCGCATCAGCGCGGACGCGAGCCATAGCGCCCAGGCCAGCATCAGCAAGCGGTAGATGAACAAGGGCACGGAGATCACCCAGGCCTGCGGCAACACGGCGCCGCTGCGATCCTGGAACCATTGCAGGCTGTAGGCACTGGAACCGTTGCCTTCAATCTGCATCTCCGGCAGCCCCAGAAGACCATGCTGGATGGCGTAGAACAGCGAAGACAGCGCGGCCACCGTCCACAGTCCCAGCATCAACTGCATGAAGTTGAAACCGTTCTTGCTCCACCCGGCTCCCTCACGACCGCGCCAGCCGAGCGCCAGCAGCCAGCTGGCGATGATGAGCGCCGTTTCGGGCGGGGTCTGGGTCAGCCCTAGCCCCAACAGCATCCATTCATGCATCCTGAGCGGCGTCAGCGGTACCTTGCCCAAGCCCCAGGCAACAAGTGCCAGCACCACCAGCACACTCCAGAACAACACCGCCGGCCCCAGGCGCGGGCCACCGAGGAACAGCGTCCAGCGATCCTGCGGCGGTTCGACGGCAATGCGGGCATTCACGCTGCCCGAGCCAGCGTCCAGCAACGGGGTCATGGTATAAAAGCCCATGCCGTGCGGCTCACGGAAGGAAAGCGAGAACGTCTGCACCCCCGGCATGACGGGCAGCACCACTTTACCGTTCTGCGCACGGATCGGCTGTTCCTGGCCGTTGATGCGTACTGCCATCAGCTCGGCGCCCGCCGGCAAGGTCACGGCATGTTGCCCGCCCTGGCTGCTGCGCAGGCGCAACTCCAGCGTAGCATCGGTATCGCGGATACCGGGCTTTACCGTCAGCCGGCTACCGTCCACAGTCAGCGTCTGGCCGGCAATCGGCTGCGGGCGGCTAATACTGACTTTCAGTTGCTCGCCTGGCCAGGGCCGGAAGGTCGGCAGGCGGCGACCGCCTTCGTCCTGGTGGCCGACCGGCGGGATCCCGGCGAACTCGATATGCCAGATCGGGCTGGCATCGATACGCCAGGTTTCAGACCACTGGTTCTGCTGCGCCGATTGCAGCACAAGCTCCGACGCATCCTTCAAGTCGGAAGTCCAGGCAACCTCGGTTGCGGTCGGCGCCATGCTAACCTGTGCCCGACCATTCTGCGTGCGCACCCATTCGCTCAGCACCGATTCACCCGGCAGCAGCGGTACTTCCAGCACCACGGCGGCACCGGTCGGGGAAATCCGGGTGATATGGGTTTCGACCTGCCACTTCAGGCCAAGGTGCAATGTCCGCTCGATGCGCACGAACGGCGACAGGGTTTCAGCCACCTGCGACGCGGTATTGCCTGCTTCGCGCTGCGTGTGCTTGAGCCGCAGGTTGTCGTCCGCCTGGCCGTCATCGCGCACACCTTCCAGCGTCCAGCCTTCGAGCGCAGATTCCACGCGATGCGGACGCAACGGCAGCGGGATTTCCACACTTTCTTTCGCGCCCAGCGCGCCTTCCAGCAGCACCTGATGGCTGCCCCTGGGCAGGCGCAGCCAAACTTTGTCACCCTGCTTGAACAATCCGGCATACGCCTCGCCATCCACCACCACGCGCTGCGGCATCCAGTGCTTGTCGCCACCGGGCAGCGGCACCGCCACGTCTTCAAGCGTATGGATTTCCTGCCGCAGACGCAGCATGTCTCCCTTCGCCTCGACCAGCAGTCGCGGGCTGGAAGCGCATTGCGGCAGGCATTCAGGCGGCTCGGCGAGGTGCTGCTTAAGTTCTTTCAGCATTTCAGGCGATGGCAGTTCAGCCCAGGCCCGGTCTGCCGGATATGCGGCGCCCAGCACCAGCGCCACCAATGCCAAGCCTGCCACCTGAGGACGGGGGAAGCGCGGCAGCGGGAGCTCCAGCATACGCCACGCAAGCACGGCTATCAGGATGACGC
>DAIDAS010000029.1 GCA_027310505.1 bacterium | reverse complement strand
GATGAAAATCTCCAGTTGCCCGCGCGCTTTCTCCTGGCCGATATATTCGTCCAGCACTTTGGGGCGCAGTGCGCGCTCCTGGGCTTCCTCTTCGCGCCCCAGAGGTTCGGCAGCAATCAGGCGGTCGGTTTCGATCATGTTTTGGACAGTGTTTTAAGCGCCAGGCGGATGCCATCCGACACGGTGACCCCGGCAGGCAACTGTTTGATGGCAGTGAGCGCCTCGCGCTCGTTATAGCCCAATGCCAGCAGCGCATTGAGCACGTCGTTGCCGGCCGCCTGCGATTGGCCGCCCGAGAGGATGGCAGCGGTACCCGCCAGGGGTAGCTTGTCGCGCAGTTCGAGCAGCAGGCGTTCGGCGGTTTTCTTGCCGATGCCGGGGATGCGCACCAGCAGCGCGGCATCCTGCGTAGCGATCGCATGGGCCAGGTCATCCACCGACAGGCCGGACAGGATACCGAGCGCAGATTTGGCGCCAATGCCGCTCACCTTGACCAATTGACGAAAAGCTTCGCGCTCGCGCTGGCTCAGGAACCCATAAAGCAGCTGGGCGTCTTCCCTGACCACGAACTGGGTCAGCAACGTCACCTTGGCACCGGTTTCCGGCAGGTTGTAGAAGGTGCTCATCGGCACCTCGACTTCATAGCCGACGCCGTTCACATCCACCACAACTGCTGGTGGATTCTTTTCGAGCAATACGCCGGACAAACGTCCAATCATGTGCGGTTCCACATCAAAATAGAGAGACGGCAGAATATCATGCGCCAACTTGGTGGAGGCATCACCTGCGAACTCATACGATCAACCTGCCGCCCCGTACGCGCAGACCGGCGGTCGCCAGCCGACCGAGGCCCTGACCACCGTGGGCGTGGCAGATGGCACAAGCCAGGGCATCGGCCGAATCGGCCTTCGGCGCGACAGGCAGGTTGAGAAGGCGCTTGACCATCTCCTGCACCTGTTCCTTGGCCGCGTGACCGTTGCCGACGACTGCCTGCTTGACCTGCAGCGCGGTGTATTCCGCCACCGGCAAATCGCGCAGCACTGCGGCCGAAATCGCCGCCCCACGCGCCTGACCAAGCAGCAGCGTAGACTGCGGGTTAACGTTGACGAACACTTTTTCGATGGAGACCTGCTCCGGCTGATAAGTGGCGATAACCTCGGCCAGGCCGTCGAGAATGATCTTGAGTCGCCCGGGCAACTCGCCACCGGAGCCGGTCTTGACCGTACCGCTGGCCACGTAGGCCAGCTTCTCGCCTACCTTTTCGATGACCCCGAAGCCGGTGTTCTGCAGGCCGGGGTCGATACCAAGGATGCGGACCGTAATTACTCCTCGATCACGGCAGAGGTATAGACCTCCTGCACGTCATCCAGATCATCCAGCGCATCGAGCAG
>DAIDAS010000142.1 GCA_027310505.1 bacterium | reverse complement strand
GTACAGGCTGGTCGGCGTTTTGCCGCTGCGCGAGACCCCGACCAGGATGACTTCGGCATCGTCCAGCCCTGCTGGTGTTAGGCCGTCATCGTGCCCCAGGGTGTAATGGATGGCATCGATACGGTTGTGGTATTCGTCGGTGGCGGTGCGGCGTGCCATGCCGATGGACTGCGCCGCCGGCTGGCCGAACTCTGCCGACAGCGGGCGGATGAACGTGCCGAACAGGTCCAGGCACAGGGCGTTGCTACTTTCCAGCAGTTCGCGAATCTCAGGGCTGACGATGGTCATGACCAGGATCGGCCGCTCGCCGTCCTCGGCTTGCGCGTTGGCAATGCGGGGCAGGAGCGCGCGGGCCTTTTCCAGGCTGTCGGTGAAGGGCAATCTGAATTGCCGGAAAGAGATCCCTCCGAAATGCGCCAACAGGCTCAAACCTAGGGTCTCGGCAGTGATGCCGGTACCATCCGAGATGAAGAAGACACTGCGTTTGGGCATAATGGAAACATGATAACACCAACCAATTGCCCGGATACTGCCGCCTCGGATGAGGGGATTATCGCGCATGCACGCGAACTGAGCCCTTTCTTCCACCGCATGCTGGAAGCCGATGCAGCCCGTCTGCCGACGTTGCTGGAAGGCTTGCGGCGGCCGTTTGGCGGTGATGAAATGCGCGCCTTCGTTGCTGCGCAACCGATCACTGACGAAGACAGTCTCAAGCGCGCATTGCGCAAGCTGCGCCAAGCCGTGATGCTGCGCATCATTGTGCGCGACCTGAATGGGTTGGCCGATCTCGGCGAAGTGGTCGAAACCTGTACCGTGCTGGCCGAAGTGGCGGTGCAGGAGGCGCTGGCACGACTCGAAGTCTGGCTGTGCGGGCTGCACGGTATGCCGGTCGGCGAGAGCGGCGCGCCGCAGCAGTTCGTTGTGGTCGGCATGGGCAAGCTGGGCGGGCGCGAGCTGAATGTGTCTTCCGATATCGACCTGATCTTCGTCTACGCTGAAGACGGTGAAACGAACGGCGCCCGTCCGCTCGGCAACCATGAGTATTTCGCCCGTCTCGGCAAGAAGCTGATCGCCGCCATCGGCGAAAACACGGCTGACGGTTTCGTGTTCCGTGTTGACATGCGCCTGCGGCCCTATGGCGATTCCGGCCCGCTGGTCGGCAGCTTCGCCATGCTGGAAGAGTATTATCAGACCCAGGGCCGCGAGTGGGAGCGCTATGCCTGGATCAAGGGCCGCGTCATTGCCGGCCCTGAGAAAGAGCTGCAGGATCTGCTGCGCCCCTTCGTGTTTCGCAAGTACCTTGATTACAGCGCGTTCGCCTCCATGCGCGACCTCAAGGCGCAGATCATCCGCGAAGTGAACCGCCGCGAGATGTTCGACAACATCAAGCTCGGCCCCGGAGGCATCCGCGAGATCGAATTCATCGCCCAGGTATTCCAGCTCATCCGCGGCGGACGCGATACCGCCCTGCAAATCCGGCCGACGCTGACAGTGCTGTCCCTGCTGGCGGAGCGTAACCTGCTCTCGCCGGAGACGGTTGTCCGGCTCGGCGAGGCTTATGTGTTTTTACGCAATCTGGAGCACCGCCTGCAATACCTGCAGGATGCCCAGACGCAGATGCTGCCTGCTGACGACGAAAACCGGTCGCGCATCGCGCAGGCCATGGGCTGCAACGATTGGGTCGAATTCCTGGCCCGGCTGACGCCGCATCGCGCAGATGTCGAGCGTCATTTTGCCGAAGTGTTCAGCATGCAGGATCCCGAAAAGCCGCTGGAACATGGCCTTGCCGAAGTCTGGCAGGGAGGCTTGTCAGACGAGGAGGCCGAGAACCGTCTGGCGCAACATGGATACGCCTACCCCGCCGATATTCACCAGCGGCTGAAGTCCGTGCGGGCGAGCGGACGTTACCAGCAGTTGCCAGCCGCCAGCCGCGAGCGTTTCGATGCTTTGTTGCCCGATGTGCTGAAGCTCGCCGGCGCACAAGCCCATGCCGACAGCGCCCTGGCACGCATGCTCAACCTGCTGGAAAGCATCTGCCGCCGCGCCAGCTACCTGGCGCTGCTGGCCGAATACCCGCAGGCGCTTGAACTCGTCATCAAGCTGGTGGCCACCAGCCCGTGGCTCGCCAGCTACCTGACCCAGCACCCGATTCTGCTGGATGAGTTGCTGGATACCCGCAACCTGTATGCCGCGCCGGATTTCGCCGCCTTGCGTGCCGACCTGCGGCAGCGCCTGCTGGAAGTGGATGGCGATGTCGAGCGCCAGATGGATGTCATGCGTCATTTCAAGCACACCCAGGTATTCCGCCTTGCCGCGCAGGATATGGCGGATGCACTGCCGCTGGAAACCTTGTCCGATCACCTGAGCGCGCTTGCCGACCTGATGCTGGCGCAGGTGCTTGAAACCCTCTGGCCGATGGTGCGCGGCAAACACCGCGATACCCCGCGCTTCGCCATCATCGGCTACGGCAAGCTGGGCGGCAAGGAACTGGGCTATGCCTCTGACCTGGATCTGATTTTTCTCTACGACGACGACGCGCCCGAGGCTGGCGAGGTCTATGCCCGCTTCGGGCAGCGCATCAACAGCTGGCTTAACAGCCTGACCCCCGCTGGCATGCTGTACGAAACCGACCTGCGGCTGCGGCCCGATGGTGCGAGCGGGTTGTTGGTCAGCTCGGTGGAGGCCTTTGCCGAGTACCAGAAGCACAAGGCCTGGACATGGGAACATCAGGCCCTGAGCCGTGCCCGTTTCTGTGCCGGGGATGCCGATATCGGCACCGCGTTCGAGCGCATCCGTCGTGCAATCCTCTGCCAGCCGCGCGATCTGGAAAAGTTGCGCGCGGAAGTGGTTGCCATGCGGCAGAAAATGCTCGACGGCCACCCCAATAAGACCGAACTGTTCGACCTCAAGCACGACCGCGGCGGCATCGTCGATGTTGAGTTCATCGTGCAGTACCTGGTGCTGGCATACGCCGCCCGGTACCCGCAGTTGGCCGACAACATCGGCAACCTGGCGCTGTTGAAACGCATGGGCGAACTTGGATTGGTGCCGGACGACCTGGCGTCGAGTGCGGCGGAAGCTTACCGCGAATATCGTCGCCGCCAGCATGTCCTGCGGCTGCAGGGGGCTGAAAAAGCCCGTGTGGCACCGGGTGATCTATCGAGGCATGCAGAAGCCGTGCGTGCGTTGTGGCAGCAGGTGTTCTAGCTTTCCTGTATGGGAAAATTGAATTCCACCCCGTTGCCTGCAGGGTCGCGGAAAAAGATCTGCCGTTGCCCCGTCTGGGGGATTTCAGAAACCCGATAGCTGATCCCGTGCCGCATCAGATGTGCCTCGGTGGCCGCAAAACCGCTGCAGGTAAACGCCACGTGGTCGAAAGTCGTCGCCACGTTCGTCGCGCGCACCTCATCCGGCCGGGCTTCGGAGAGATGCAAAATGTCGCGTCTGTCGGCATACAGCCAGTAGCCGAAACTCCTGAACGGCGGGCGATCCCCCTGCGTCAGCCCCACCACTGAACAGTAGAAGTCGCGCAGCGTGTCGAGCACTGCGCGCGGTGCCCGCAGGTTGTAGTGGTTGAAGCCTTTGACGGTCATTGGGGTTTTCCATTAACAACGGGGTTGGCCATGGCGCTCATGCCGTCATGATGCTGACGGGAACGCGGTGCGGTCCGAATGGCTTGCCATATTCGCCAAAGCGTCCGGCGATGCGGGTTCCGCATTGCGGACAGGCGCCGTGTGGCGTCATGTCGTAATGGCGGATATCGTACCAGTCGCGCACGATAACGGCGTGGTGGCAGCTGGGGCAATAGGTGGTTCCGCCTTCGGGGTCGTGCACGTTGCCGGTATAGACGTAGTGCAGCCCGGCATCCTGTGCGATGCGGCGGGCGCGGGTGAGGGTGGCGGGTGGCGTCGGTGGCACGTCCGGCATCTTCCAGTCAGGGTGGAAGGCGGTGAAATGCAACGG
The DNA here is from genome assembly GCA_027310505.1 of bacterium. Classification (GTDB taxonomy): domain Bacteria; phylum Pseudomonadota; class Gammaproteobacteria; order Burkholderiales; family Methylophilaceae; genus CAIJXJ01. The sequence goes on along the minus strand of DAIDAS010000142.1, from coordinate 5,560 downwards.
CACCTCCGGCCCCAGTTCTTTGGCGACCCAGGCAGTCAGGTTGCGGATTTCTTCATCGCTGTCGTTGTGGCCGGGAATCAGCAGGGTGGTGATCTCCAGCCAGCAATTGGTGTCGTGATGGACATAAGCCAGGGTGTCGAGCACCGGTTGCAGATGGGCGCCGGTGAGCTTGACGTAGAAATCCTCGGTAAAGCCCTTGAGGTCGACGTTGGCGGCATCCATCTTGGCGAAGAATTCCTTGCTCGGAGCGGCATGGATGTAGCCCGCCGTGACCGCCACGGTCTGGATGCCCAGCGCGTGGCAGGCATCCGCCGTGTCCAGCGCATATTCGTAGAAAATCACCGGGTCGTTGTAGGTGAACGCTACGCTGCGGCTGCTGTGTGCTTGGGCGGATTTGGCAATGGCCGCGGGCGAGGCTTTGTCCATCAGCCGGTCCATGTCGCGCGATTTTGAAATATCCCAGTTCTGGCAGAACTTGCAGGCCAGGTTGCAGCCGGCCGTGCCAAACGAGAATACGCTGGAACCAGGGTAGAAATGGTTGAGCGGTTTCTTCTCGATGGGGTCGATGCAAAAACCGGAACTGCGGCCGTAAGTGGTCAGCACCATCTGCCCGTCCGCCATGCCGCGTACGAAGCAGGCCCCGCGCTGACCCTCGTGCAGTTTGCAGTCGCGCGGGCACAGGTCGCATTGCAGGCGGCCATCGTCCAGTTGATGCCAGTACTTTGCCGGATGGCGCTCGTCGATGTGGATGGCTTCGTCCATGGTGTTTTCTCCTATCGCGACCAGAAGGTGGCGGTTAATGTGCTTCTTTCCATTTGTCTACCGTATAGCGCGAAAGCCTCACTTCCGGCGACCAGAAATTGCCGGGCAATCCGGCCTTGCGCTTGAGTTGCGTCATGAATGCCTGGGCGGTTGTCAGCTGCTCCCAAACCTGGGGCAGAAAGGTGCTGCGGTAATGGGCGTATTCGAATACCACGCCGTCAATGCCGGGTCTAAGCTGGCTGAGTGCGGCACCTTCATCCTCGAACGCCAACGGCTGCAGGCGCGAAAGCAGCGAGACTTCAACCGAGGTGTCGGGCCATTCCGATTCTTGCAGCGGCTCGAAACGCGAATCGCCAAAGGCTGCTGCCACGGCATTGGCACGTACGTCATCCCGCAGCGGTCGATACGCTACCAGGCTGCCGATGCAGCCGCGCAGGTCGCCGTCCTGTGTCAGTGTCACGAAAGAGGCGCCGGGCTCGAGCAGCCATGGCCCATCCGGAGCGGGCCGCAACGGCGGCGCGCCGAAGCGCTCGGCAATGGCGTCGCGTGCCAGCCGGATCAGGATGGTGCCCCGTTCAGTGTCGTTCATGGGCGGCCTCCTCGGTGAAGGCGAAGGCGCCATATCCGACCACGCTATCCCGGCTTCCGGCGGTGTCGCCCGAATTGCGCAGATCCAGCAGGTGCGGGGTCAGGTGATGGTGGCGCGCCGCCAGAATCAGGCCGTTGACCGGCGTGCCGCCACAGGCCTGTTCGTGCGAAACCGGCTGGCGCAGATGCAGGATAGCCCGGGCAGTCTCGTCATCCATCTGCTTGGCCAGGTCGTAAGGCAGAAAATGCGAGAGATCCGAGCTGATGACGATCAGGGTTTCATCGCCGCCCCACAAGGTTTCAAGCACTTCCATGACTTCTTCCGGGCTGGCCATGCCGACGGCCAGCGGCAGCAGCTTGAAATCCGGCAGCATGGTCTGCAGAAACGGCAGGTGCACTTCCAGCGAGTGCTCCAGCGCATGTGCCTGCGGGCTGACCGTCACCTGCGGCATGCCGGCGATCTGCTGCGCCGCGGCTTCATCGATGGCGATTGTGCCCAGCGGCGTGCTGAAGGCGATTGCGCCAGGTAGCGCCAGCCCCCGCACTGCCACGCGATGCGTCGGGCCTAGCAACACCACACGGCGAATACGCTGCGCGACCGGCTTGAGCAGGCTGTAGGCGCTGGCGGCTACCGGCCCGGAATAGATATAACCGGCATGCGGCGCGATCAGTGCCTTGGGTTGGAAATGCGGCGCACGTGCTTCCGCCTCGGCCAGCATGGCATCGACATCATGTGTCAGTTCGACAGGGTCGCCGGGATAAAACATGCCGGCGACAGCAGCAGGGCGGATGGATTGCATGTGCAGCTCCTTTGTTGGCGCTTGCCAACAAAATGCGTCCAATTCAGAGGGAATCAAGGGGCATGTTATGATTTTGCATGCGCAAAAATTACGTCCTGATCCCCGCTGCCGGAAGCGGCAGCCGCATGGGTTCCGAACGACCCAAGCAGTATCTGCAGCTTCTCGGCAAGCCATTGATTCATCATACGCTTTCCGTATTCGAAACGCATCCGGCCATCGAGCGAATTTTCGTGCTGCTGAGTCCGGATGATACCTATTGGACAACCTGTGGCAGCAAAAAGGTCACCGTGCTGCGTTGCGGTGGAGAAACCCGCGCAGAAACCGTGCTCAACGGCCTGAACGCGATCGCCGATTCGGTGGATGAACATGATTGGGTGCTGGTGCATGACGCCGCGCGCCCGTGCCTTTCCCGCGAGTTGCTCGACCGCCTGCTCGATGAACTTGCCAACGACTCGGTAGGCGGCCTGCTGGCGGTGCCTGTGGCCGACACGCTCAAGCGCGCGGACAAGCAGCAGCGCGTTGACCGCACCGAGCCGCGCGAAGGCCTGTGGCGCGCCCAAACGCCGCAGATGTTCCCGCACGGGCTGCTGCGCAAAGCGTTGCAGGCCATCGGAACCGATGCGCCCACCGACGAGGCGCAAGCCATCGAGTTTCTGGGGCACGCCCCCAAGCTGGTGCTGGGCGATGGGCATAACCTCAAAGTGACTTACCCGGAAGACCTGGCCATGGCCGGTCTGATCCTGGGCGATATGGAGAACAACAATGATTAGAATCGGCCACGGATTCGACGTTCATCGGCTGGTGGAAGGCCGCAAGTGCATCATTGGCGGGGTGGATATTCCCTATCCCAAAGGCCTGGATGGACATTCCGATGCCGACGTCTTGCTGCACGCGATCTGCGATGCCCTGCTCGGCGCAGCAGCGCTGGGCGACATCGGCAAGCACTTTCCCGACAGCGACCCGCGCTTCAAGGGCATCGATAGCCGCGAGCTGCTGCGCCATGTCGTGGCACTGCTGAAAGAAAAAGGCTACGTGGTGGCGAATCTGGACGCGACGGTGATCGCAGAAGCCCCCAAGCTCGCGCCGCACATTGCAGCCATGTGCGCCAATGTCGCTGCGGATACCGGCCTGCCGGTCGATGACGTCAACGTGAAGGCCACCACTTCGGAGCGGCTGGGCTTTACCGGACGCGGCGAGGGCATCGCCGCTGAGGCGGTCTGCCTGATCAAGAAAGGTTGATCAACCGCCGAACAGCTTGTTCTTGAGCAGGTTGAGCCCGCTTTCCATCAAGTCGCTGGAGTTGCTGTCCACCGCGCCGTTGGGCGTCAGATGGTTGATCACTTCCGGCAGCACGCTTGCCAGCCCGTTGCTCAACTGCTCGCTGGAGAGGCCAAAACGGTTGGCGATATCGCCTAGCTGGGTATTGCCCAGCACCTGCTGGATGGCTTCTGCCGAGACCGGCTGGTTTTCGCCCGTGCCAACCCAGGAATTGACGGCATCGGCCAGCCCGCCGTTGCGGAATTGATCCACCACGCCAGCAAGCCCCTGTGGATTGTCCTTGATCAGCTGCACGGCGGCATCCAGCAGATTGCCTTTTCCTTCGCCGCCACTCATCAAACCGCTTGCCGCATTCATGACGTTATCCAGAAGTCCCATGATGCATTTCCTTTCTCGTGTGGTTTACGGATATTTTGCGATGCAGCCATCAGTAAAACGTGCTTTGCCTGGAGTGTCTTGCGACTACGCAGCACAAAACAAATTGGACCATCCTCGCAAATGGGAAGTTTCTCCCAGTTTTGCTGCTTGAGCGCACGCCTTGAGCCATTGCTGGCGTTTATTCGAGTCCAATCTGGCTCGCCACATCTTTAAACTGGTCGGTGGTTTTATCTCGGATGTGTAGTTAAGCCTTAGGTCTTTGTCCACTTTTAGCCGATCTGCGACCGTTGCCCCTTTGGTTGCCGAAGGTCTCTTTAGTCCCTAAGCGACCACTCAAATATTTACACTTTTTTTGCATCTGTTGGTGCATTCTGTCAGGAAAATGTTGGATCAGTCATCCTAACTGATTGGAAAAAACATGTCGGGCACCCCAAAAATTCGGCATTTAATTCGCGGTTATCTAACTGCAGCTATTATTTGTGCGCTGACGACTATAGTAGCCTTACCTCTTCGGCATATTCTCGACCTGGCAAATATCGTCATGTTGTTCTTGCTGGTGGTTTTCCTGATCGCACTCAAACTCGGTCGTGGCCCAGCTGTCATGTCAGCATTTCTGGCTGTAGCCCTGTTCGATTTTTTCTTTGTGCCGCCACAACTATCGTTCGCAGTCCAGGATGTGCAATACGTAGTGACGTTTGCTGTCATGTTGGGAGTTGGTCTTGCTACCGCCCATCTTACTGCGATACTCGGGCGGCAGAGGGAAGCCGCTCTCGCTCGTGAACGGCATACACGCCGCCTATATGAGTTGGCTCGCGACCTTGCTGGCACCATAAATCAAGATCAGGTAACCCAGGCTTTATCACGCTATATGTCGGAGTCTGGCAACAAAGCAATACTGCATTTTCTTGATGCCGATGGAAAGTTGCCGTCACTACTTGACGATATTCCGGTGTGCGTGCTGGCTGATATGGCTATCAGCCAAGGAGCCTTGGTGGAAACCAGTCTCTTAGCCGATGGAGGGGGACATATTGTGGTGTTACCCCTGAAATCGCCCAACAGGGTTCGAGGAGTCATGGTGGCTACCATTGCCGATGATCCAGAGGATATCGACAAAAGCCAGTTCGAAGCCGTTGCCCATCTGGTCGCCATTGCCATCGAACGATTGCATTACGTTGAAGTCGCGCAACAGACCCAACTGGAAGCAACTGCAGAACGCTTACGCAGTTCAGTTCTTTCTTCTCTCTCTCACGACCTGCGCACTCCGCTTACAGGCTTGGTAGGTATGGCCGATACGCTCGCGCTTGCAAGCGAATCAAAGAATGAAGACGTATTCAACGCGGCCACTGCAATCCGTGACCAGGCAAAAGCTATGAGCCATTTAGTCGGCAACTTGCTGGACATGGCTCGATTACATGCGGGCAAAGTCGAAATGTGCAAGGATTGGAGGTTATTTGAAGATGTCATCGGTTCTGCCATCAAACTCCTGAAACCGGGCCTGTCGCAACACCCAGTCGAGGTCACACTTCCGCCCGATATGCCACTGGTAGAATTTGATGACGTACTGTTGGAACGGGTTCTGTGCAACCTTCTGGAAAATGCCGCCAAGTATTCTCCTGATGGCCAACCAATAGAGGTGCGGGGATTCGTTGAGGGCGATACAGCATGCATTGAGGTTCATGACCATGGACGGGGGTTCCCTGCCGGTCAGACAGAAACTTTCTTCCGGATGTTCTCTCGTGGCGAGTCGGAATCTT
>DAIDAS010000017.1 GCA_027310505.1 bacterium | reverse complement strand
GGACAGCATCACGCGCAGGTGGCTGGTGAAACGGGCCCCGTCGGCGCCGTCGATGACACGGTGGTCATAGGACAGGGACAGCGGCAGCATCAGGCGCGGTTCGAAGGCCTTGCTCTTGGCATCCCACACCGGCTCGATGCTGGAGCGGGAAACGCCGAGAATCGCCACTTCCGGGCAGTTGATGATGGGCGTGAACGCCGTACCGCCAATGCCGCCCAGGCTGGAGATGGTGAAGCATCCGCCCTGCATTTCCTCGACCTTCAGCTTGCGCTCGCGCGCCTTGGCAGAGAGTTCGCCCAGTTCGCGGGCGATATCCAGCACGTCTTTCTGGTTGACATCGCGGATCACCGGCACCACCAGGCCATCCGGCGTGTCGCAGGCGAAGCCGATGTTGTAGTACTGCTTCAGGATCAGCTCGTCACCAGCGGGTGACAGCGAAGCGTTGAAGTTGGGATAGGCGCGCAGCGCGTTGACCACAGCTTTCATCAGGAAGGCCAGCATGGTCAGCTTGACGCCGCGCTTGTTGGCTTCGTCCTGCATCGACTTGCGGAAATCTTCCAGATCGGTGATGTCGGCGTTGTCGAACTGGGTGACGTGCGGGGCCGTGACCCAGTTGCGGTGCAGGTTGGCGCCGGAAAGTTTCTTGATGCGCGGCAAAGCCTTGGTTTCGACCTCGCCGAACTGGCTGAAATCGATGGCCGGCATCGCCAGCACCGCCATGCCGCCGGCAGCGGCTTCGGCACGTGGCTTGGTGAGTTCGCCCTTGACCCAGGCCTGGATGTCTTCCTTGGTGATGCGACCCTTGGGGCCGCTACCTGTCACGCGGGTGAGGTCGGCGCCCAGTTCGCGGGCGAACTTGCGTACCGACGGGCTGGCGTGCGGGTTCTTGCCCGGCGCAAACTCGGCGCGGGCTGCCACCGGATTGGGTGTGCCTTGCGGTGCGATGGGCTTCGGCACTTCAGGGACGGGCCTCGAGGGCGGCGGGATTTCCGGCGCTGCTGCAGGCGCGGGAGCCGGTTCTGCTGCGGGCTTGGGCGCTTCCGGCACCGCAGCACCTTCGGCGGCCTCTACCAGCGCGATCAGCACGCCCTGCGAGACCTTGTCGCCGACCTTGATCCTGACTTCCTTGACCGTGCCGCTGAAAGGTGACGGGATGTCCATGGAGGCCTTGTCAGATTCCAGCGTGATCAGCGAGTCGTCCTGGTTGACGCTGTCGCCGGCCTTGATATGGACTTCGATGACATCGACGCTGTCGAAATTGCCGATGTCCGGAACGAGCACTTCCTTGATTGCCATGTTCGGGTGCTCCTGCTTAAGCCATCAATGGGTTGGGTTTGTTGATGTCGATGCCATATTTCTTGATGGCCTCGCTTGCCTTGGCGGCCGGCAGCTTGCCTTCGTCGGCCAGCGCCTTCAGCGCGGCCAGCACGATGTAGTGGCGATCCACCTCGAAGTGGCGGCGCAGGGCCTCGCGGGAATCCGAGCGGCCGAAGCCGTCCGTACCCAGCACCACGAAGCGTTGCGGCACGAAGGGGCGAATCTGGTCGGCAAATGCCTTCATGTAGTCGGTAGAGGCGATGACCGGGCCTTCTGCTTTCTTCAGGCACTTCTCGACGTAGCTTTCCTTCTGCGGTTTTTCCGGATGCAGCAAGTTCCAGCGGTGCGTGTCCAGGCCTTCGCGGCGCAGCTCGTTGAAGCTCGGTGCGCTCCAGATGTCGGCAGAGACACCCCAGTCCTTTTCCAGCAGTTCCGCTGCGGCGATGACTTCGCGCAGGATGACGCCGCTGCCCATGAGTTGCACCTTGGGGCCTTTGGCCTTGGATTTGCTGAAAGAGTAGAGGCCCTTGATGATGCCTTCCTCAGCGCCCTTGGGCATTTCCGGATGGGTGTAGTTTTCGTTCATCACCGTGAGGTAATAGAACACGTCTTCCTGCTCCTGCACCATACGGCGCAGGCCGTCCTGGATAATGACAGCGACTTCATAGGCGAAGGTTGGGTCATAGGAGACACAGTTCGGGATCGTTGCCGCCATCAGGTGGCTGTGGCCGTCTTCGTGCTGCAGGCCCTCGCCGTTCAGCGTGATACGACCGGCAGTAGCGCCCAGCAGGAAGCCGCGTGCGCGTGAATCGCCTGCAGCCCAGGCCAGGTCGCCAATGCGCTGGAAACCGAACATCGAGTAGTAGATGTAGAACGGGATCATCTGCACGCCGGTGACGCTGTATGACGTGGCGGCCGCCAGCCAGGACGAGAACGCCCCGGCTTCGTTGATGCCTTCCTCAAGAATCTGTCCGCTCTTCATTTCCTTGTAGTACATCACCTGGTCGGAATCGACCGGCTCGTACAGCTGACCGACGGAAGAGTAAATGCCCAACTGGCGGAACATGCCCTCCATGCCAAAGGTACGGGCCTCGTCAGGGACGATAGGCACCACGTACTTGCCGAGATTCTTGTCCTTGACCAGCGTGGCAAGAATGCGCACGAAAGCCATCGTGGTCGAGATTTCGCGGTCGCCGGTGGCAACCAGCATGTTCTCGAAGACGGACAGCGGCGGCGTTTCTAGCGCGTTACCCTTGCGGCGGCGGGATGGCACGTAGCCGCCCAGCCCGGCGCGGCGTTCGCGCAGGTACTGCATTTCCGGGCTGTCGTCGGCCGGACGATAGAACGGCAGTTTTTCCAGGTCGGCGTCGGAGACGGGAATATCGAAGCGGTCCCTGAAGGCGCGCAACGATTCCAGGTCCATGGATTTCTGCTGGTGTGTCGGGTTCAGTGCTTCACCGGCCGCGCCCATGCCATAGCCCTTGACGGTCTTGGCCAGAATGACGGTCGGCTGGCCGACGTGCTTGGTCGCTGCGGCGTAAGCGGCATAAACCTTGTGAGGGTCGTGGCCACCGCGGTTGAGGCGCCAGATGTCCTGGTCGGACATGGCCGCGACCATTTCTTTCAGTTCCGGATACTTGCCGAAGAAGTGTTCGCGTGTGTAAGCGCCACCCTTGGCCTTGAAGTTCTGGTATTCGCCGTCCACGGCTTCTTCCATGCGTTTTTTCAGCAGGCCATTGGCGTCCATGGCCAGCAGCGGATCCCAGTAGGAGCCCCAGATAACCTTGAGCACGTTCCAGCCGGAGCCGGCAAAGGCGGCTTCGAGTTCCTGGATGATCTTGCCGTTGCCGCGCACCGGGCCGTCCAGACGCTGCAAATTACAATTGATGACGAAAATCAGGTTGTCCAGTTTTTCACGGGCAGCCAGAGAAATCGCGCCCAGCGATTCCGGCTCGTCCATCTCGCCATCGCCGCAGAACACCCAGACCTTGCGGTCGGAAGTGTCGGCAATGCCGCGGTCGTGCAGGTATTTGAGGAAGCGTGCCTGATAAATGCCCTGCAACGGACCCAGACC
>DAIDAS010000010.1 GCA_027310505.1 bacterium | reverse complement strand
CTACCGGGCGCACGGTTTTCTCCTGTAGTACGCGGAGGATTTTGACCTGGAGCGGCAATGGCATGTCGCCAATTTCGTCCAGAAACAACGTACCGCCCTCTGCGGCCTGAAACAGTCCCTTGTGGTCGCGCGTGGCGCCGGTAAACGAACCTTTGGTATGGCCAAACAGCTCAGACTCGAGCAGTGCTTCCGGTACCGCACCGCAGTTGATCTCCACAAAAGGCTTATTGCGGCGAGGACTTGCGCGATGGATGGCACGCGCCAACAGTTCCTTGCCGGTTCCGCTCTCGCCGCGGATGAGGATGCTTGCATCACTGGCGGCTGCCATCTTGGCCTGGTGCAGCATGGATTCAATATCCGGGCTGCGACTGACGAAATCCTTGCGCCATGCATCTTCGTCGGTGCCGGCCGTGCCAGTCTCCGGCTGGGTAATGCGCAGCGCGTCGGCAATCTGCTTGAGCAGTTCCTTGCTGTCGAACGGTTTGGTGAGAAAGCCAAATACACCGCGTTGCGTGGCCTCCACGGCATCGGGGATCGAGCCGTGTGCGGTGAGGATGATGACGGGCAGGGCAGGGTCGTTCTGATGCAGGATTTCAAATAAGGCCAAGCCGTTCATGCCGCCCATGCGCATGTCACTGACGACCAGGTGCGGCTTGTTGGCGGCCACCATGCCGAGCGCCTGCTCGGCGCTGGATGCGGTTTCCACTTCATATTTTGCGGTTTTCAGGCGCATGGCGAGTAGCCAGAGGATGTCCGGGTCGTCATCGACTACCAGAATTCTGTGCTGGATATCTGTCATTTTTGCGAGCCCTGACCCCGTTCTATCATGGTTTTATCGATGTTCTTCAAAGCATCGAGCTTCTGTTGCAATTCATCGGCACGCCGCTGTTCTTCCTTGAGTTTCTGGGCAAGTTTGTTGTTGCTGTCTTCAAGTCTCTGTCGTTCGTCCACATAATCTTTCAGTATGTAAAGCAGCGCGTTGACGTCTTCCTCCAATGGCTTTTCGCGTTGCAGTTCTGCCAGCAAGGGCAGGGCGCGTGTATTGTCGCGCAGGCGGCTATTGGGCAGGCTGTAGATCAGTGCGGCTTTTAATCGGTTGAATGTATCTTTCTTGTTGCGGCTGAGCGCTTGCATCACCGCGGCAAATTCTTTTTTCTGGTTATCTGCGGAGAGTTCGCCAAAACGCTTCGCGTAAATCAGCAGTTCGTCATCGACCTGCCGCTCCCTGTCAAAAACACTGGCGATTCCCGGCAGTAATACAGATGAATGGTCTGCATTCTGTGCCGATTCTGCTTTCTGGGAATCGCTGCTTTGTTTCGTGCCGACATTCGGCAGGCTTGGCGTTTGGCTACAGCCAAACAGCGCCAGAGTCATAAAGCAAATTCCAAGCCAAGCGGTAAGTTTGGCGCTCTTAATCATGCGATACCTTCTGTGTTTTTGGGGTGACTGGCAGGATGACGCGAAAACGCGCACCTTGCTCCGAGTGTTCCAGTGAAATGGTGCCGCCGTGGGCTTCAACGTATTCCTTGACGATGGACAATCCCAGTCCGCTTCCGCTGATGCGGCCGTCATGTAGACCGCTGCCGCGATAAAATGGTTCGAACAGTCGCGCCTGATCCTGCAGGGCAATGCCGGGTCCGGTATCGGAAACGTCGAGCAATACCGTATCGCCAGATTGTGACAGGCGTATGCCTATGGTGCCATTTCTGGGCGTGAACTTGATTGCGTTTGAGAGCAGGTTATCCACGATGGAGAGCAGTTTTTCTTTGTCGCCCTGCATGCGGATGTCGGCAAGCGCAGGCAGGATTTTGATCTCTTTCGCGCCAAGCGACAATGCATGGTGCGCCAGCACTTCCTCGATCAGGGGTTTGCAAGCGATCTCCTTCAGGTTCAATTCGGGACGCTGGAATTGCACGGAGGTATAGTTGAGCAGATTTTCGATCATTTTCTGCAGGCGCAAGCTGTTGTCGCGCAGAATGGTCGTGATCTCTTTTTGCTGCGGCGTCAGCGTGCCGCCGACTTCTTCTGCCAGTAACTCGCCG
>DAIDAS010000464.1 GCA_027310505.1 bacterium | reverse complement strand
CTCGACCCCTATACCAGCCACGGCCAGGACGGCCTGATCGATGACGTGGGCTATGTGATGAATGACGAGACGGTGGCGGTGCTGGTGCGGCAAGCGTTGTGCCATGCCGAAGCCGGCGCCGATGTGGTGGCGCCTTCAGACATGATGGACGGCCGTATCGGGGCCATCCGGAGCGCGCTGGAATTCGACGGCCATATCCATACCCGCATCCTCGCTTATTCCGCCAAGTACGCTTCCGCGTTCTACGGACCTTTCCGGGACGCCGTCGGCTCGGCCGCCAACCTGGGCAAGGGCAACAAATACACTTACCAGATGGATCCTGCCAATTCGGATGAGGCGCTGAAGGAAGTCGCGCTCGATCTGGACGAAGGCGCCGACATGGTGATGGTCAAGCCGGGCATGCCGTATCTGGACATCGTGCGCCGCGTAAAGCAGGAGTTCGGCGTTCCTACCTTCGCCTATCACGTCAGCGGCGAATACGCGATGCTCAAGGCCGCGGCGCAGAATGGCTGGCTGGATGAGCGCTCGTGCGTGTTGGAGGCGCTGCTGTGCTTCAAGCGCGCCGGTGCGGATGGTGTGCTGACCTATTATGCGATGGATGTCGCAAGATGGTTACAGGACTGAGCGCGGCACCTTGAAATCAGGCATTCGCGATGCGCTCGCGTTCCAGCTTGATGATGTAGCGCTGAATCAGCGACTGCATGGATGGCCGCAGATCGACGAACTGGCAGCCTGAGCGCAGCATTTTACTTCCGTTTTTGAGCGTCACTTCAAACGTGTTCTGGACGCGTAAGGTTGCTTCCAGTACGCCTATCCCCGGGAGATTGATGCGGCAGCCGGGGAGAGTCTCCCCACCTTCCAGCGTAATATCCTGAGGATTGCTGATGATAAGCCCGATGCCCCCTGCACTGATATCCGCCAGCGGCAATTCGACCGAGCGCCCGTCCTCCAGCGGTATCTGGCATTTGATCGGGTTGATGATGGGCGTGGTGAGCCGGTAATACTCGCGGCGCTGCAACTGCAGGACCTGTTCGGGCAACCGGATACGGAAGGCGCTGCCGCCCTCGAATGTTGTCGGCTCGATGTTGTTGGTGACGAACTGTATCTTCACATTGTCCAGCGACGTGACAAAAATGATTTTTTCGCTGGCGAGAATGCGTGTGTTGAGCGCTTCGTTGGAGCCGTAATCCAGAATGACGCTGTTGCCTTCGGCATCGACTTCAATGATCGAGGTCAGCAACAGTTCTTTCCCGCCATTGAAAAAGGCGCTGACCATTTCGTTGCGGTTTGCCAGTCCGCGGAGGATACGCAGGATATCCAGGCGGCCATGCACCAGAAATCGCGTGTCTTCGAGGTTGGCAGCCAGTTCCGGGCTCACATCGGGTTCGGTTTGGTCGTTCATGTAGGCAATCCAGTTTCTTCTACCATGGTGGCAACAGTCTGTATGGCGGCGCGAGCAAGCATGCTCCCGCCGGATGCGTTTCGCGGTGCGCTACGCAGGTCATCGGTTTCGAAAACGCAGAGACGTACCGTGCCATGCTCGCCCTGCAGCGCGAAGACGGGTAATCGGCGTCGTTCATGGCCAAAACGCCAAGGTCTCTCTTCCATCTGGTAAGGGATATTGGCATTCAGTAAAAACAGCTCCACATCCTTGAGACTGTCGGCAAACAGGTGGATTTCCGTTTCGGCATAGCGTCCTGCGGTGCCGTCCAGAACTGCGCCGGCCAGATGCGGGTTGAATTGCTTCAACCGGCGCATGACCGCGAGCGCCTCGCTACGTAATTGATGCAGATGATGCGGTTGTTCCGCGCTACGATAAATCTCGTGGTGCAGTTTGAGCTCCTGCTCGATTTCGGCGTTGGTCGGCAGGCAACGGTCATCTGAGGCACCCAGTTGCCGGGCAGCCTTGCGCTTTGCATAGGCATAATCCTGGGCGCCCTCTTCCGCCATCATGCGGGCTGCCTGCTGTGCGATGAGTTGCCTCAGGTGTTGTGGTCGAAGTGCGCTGGACATTTGGTATCTGCTTAAACAGCCTCGTTAGTAGAGCTGATCGGGTTGCAGTTCTTCACCTGTTTTCGCACTTCCCGTTTCCGGCACATTGTCGGAAGTCGCTTCCGGCGGAGGGAATTCGCTATAGAAGTATTCATAGAGTCCGCCATCGCTGTCACTCACGCGCTGCCCGGTAGCCGGGTTGATCTTGATGGAACTGATACCGTCGGGAACGGGGTAAGGCTGGTCTGGCGTCCCGTGCAGCGCCTCCGACATATAGCGTATCCACATCGGCAGTGCCGCGTGGCCCCCCGTTTCCTGGCCGCCCAGCGACCTGGGCTGGTCGAAGCCGATCCATGCGATGGCTACCTGTGTCGGGTTGTATCCGGCAAACCAGGCATCCATCTGGTTGTTGGTGGTGCCGGTCTTGCCAGCCAGATCGTAGCGTCCCAGCTCGCGTGCCTTGGCTGCGGTGCCGATACGGGCAACATCCTGCATCATGGAGGTCATGATAAAGGCATTGCGTGGATCAATCACCTGCGGTGCACCGTTGCCTGCAACCACTGGCTTGGCTTGCTCAATGACCTTGCCGTTGCTATCGACGATCTTGTCGACCAGGTAAGGGGTCACGCGATAGCCGCCATTGGCAAACACCGAGTAGGCACCCGCCATCTGCCACGGGGTGACTGAACCCGCACCCAGCGCCATTGCCAGATAGGCCGGATGATCCTTGGCGGAGAAACCAAAGCGTGTGATGTAATCCTGCGCATAATTGACGCCGATTGCTTGCAGGATGCGAATGGAGACCATGTTCTTGGATTTGGTCAGCGCCGTGCGCATGCGTATCGGGCCTTCATATTTGCCTTCGAAATTATGGGGCTGCCAGGCTTGCCCGCTCCCGGTTTCTTCTGCCGAAAGCACGATGGGCTCATCTTCGATCACGCTGGCGGCAGTAAAGCCTTTTTCCAGCGAGGCGGAGTAAATGAACGGCTTGAAGCTGGAACCTGGCTGGCGCCACGCTTGTGTCACATGGTTGAACTTGTTGCGGTTGAAATCGAAACCACCGACCAGTGCACGCACGGCCCCGGATTTGGGATCAATACCGATCAGCGCGGCCTCGACTACAGGCAATTGGGCCAACTGCCATTTGCCGTTGACTTCGCTCACCCGAATCAGTGCCCCTCGGCGCAGTTTCTGTTTGGCGGGATCTTTTTCACCCAGCATTTTTTTTGCTGCCGCCAAGCCGTCGCCACTGATTTCCGTCAGTCCGCCATCCTTGCGGTAGGCCTTGATGCGTTGTGGGGTTGCCTCCAGAATCACGGCAGGGATCAGGCCGTTGGGTGCGTCGATGTCCGACAACGCCTCATCCAGCGCATCTTCCAGCGATCCCTTGTCCGTCTCGAGTTTGGCCATGCCTTCCGGGCCGCGATAACCGTGGCGCTTGTCGTAATCGAGAATGCCCTGCAATACCGCGGCGTTGGCCGCTTCCTGATTCGTTTTATGGATGGTGGTATAGACCTTGAGGCCGCTTCGGTAAATCTCGTCCTGATAACGGTCGTACATCGCCTGGCGAATGATTTCCGCCACGTAATCAGCAGCCAGTTCGCGTACCTGTCGGGAATGACGGACCCGTGTCGGTTGCTCCATCGCCATTTGAAACTCTTTGTCATTTATGAACTTGAGCTCGTGCATGCGGCGCAGCACATAATGCTGCCGGGCTTCGGCACGTTTCGGGTTGACCAGCGGGTTATAGCGCGAGGGTGCCTTGGGCAGGCCGGCAAGCATGGCAATATCGGCAACGCTTAATTTTTCCAGGGGCTTGCCGTAATACACCTGAGCAGCGGCGGCAAAACCGTAGGCGCGCTGACCGAGATAAATCTGGTTGATATACAGCTCTAGAATTTGATCCTTGCTGAGGTAATGCTCGATCTTGATGGCCAGCAGCGCCTCGCTGAGTTTGCGCTTGAGCGTTTTTTCGCCGGAGAGGAAAAAGTTGCGGGCGACCTGCATGGTGATAGTGCTGGCGCCTTCTTTGGCGCCACCGGCGCTAAGATTGGCGAGAGCGGCGCGCAGTACGCCCATCGTGTCGACACCGCCGTGCTGATAAAACCGCTCGTCCTCGGCCGCCAGAATGGCCTGTTTGAGTGCGATCGGCACCTCGTTGATCTTGACTACGGCACGGCGCTCCTCGCCGAATTCGCCGAGCAGGTAGCCGTCTTCGGTGTAGACGCGCAACGGGACCTTGGGGCGATAGTCGGTCAACGCATCCAGCGAAGGCAGCTCGGGGTAAATCAGAATGGCGGCGAGCGCCATAAGGGCGGAAAGTGCTAATCCAGCAACAAAGACAGAGAGCAGCAACTGCTGCCACCACTTTTTCGGGAACATCGGTATGTTTCTGTCGAAATGGGCAAGGGCATATTATAAACGTGGCTGAGGATAATTTTAAAAACAAAAATATGCTTTACACGACCTATAGTTGTTGCTAGCATCTAACGTAAATTATCAGTATTGCGCGTAACTAACCAATACAGAAAGGGAATTTCGGTTTGAAATTCGACTTCTTCAATGAACGTACGCCGCCGCTGATCGGCGTCGATATCAGTTCCGCCTCGGTCAAGATGGTGGAATTGTCCGATGGCGGCAAGGGTGCGTACCGCATCGAAAGCTATGCGATTGCTCTGATGACCAAGGATGCCGTGGTCGATGGCAATATCGCCAGCCTCGAACAGGTGGGCGATGCCGTCAAGCGTGCCTGGAGGCAGTTGAGCACTCGTGAAAAGCGGGCGGCCGTCGCGCTACCCGCTGCGGCCGTGATCAGCAAGAAGGTCCTCATGCAGAAAGGTTTGCGTGAGGAAGACATGGAGCTGCAGGTCGAAGCCGAAGCCAATCAATATATCCCCTTCTCGCTGGATGAAGTGAATATCGATTTCCAGATTCTGGGGGATTCACCCGTCAGCCCGGACGAAGTTGAAGTCATCATCGCTGCTTCGCGCAAGGAAAAAATCCAGGATCGTGAAGCTGCTGCCGAGGCTGCCGGTCTCAAGGTGGTGGTGATGGATGTCGAGACCTATGCCACCGAGGCGGCCTACCGTCTCGCTGCCAACCAGTTACCGAACGCCGGACGCGACCAGACGGTCATGATCGTCGATATCGGCGCAGTCATGATGCACATCAATGTGTTGCATAACAACCAATCGGTCTATATCCGTGAGCAGAGCTTCGGCGGAGCGCAGCTGACTACGGAAATTCAACGCCGTTTCGGGTTATCCAACGAGGAGGCGGAAATAGCCAAGCGCAAGGGTGGTTTGCCGGACAGTTATGAATCCGAAGTACTTCAGCCATTTGTGCAGTCGCTGGCACTTGAAGTCGCACGGGCGTTGCAGTTCTTTACCAGTTCGACCCAGTTCAACCGCGTGGATCACATCATGCTCGCCGGCGGTTGCGCGGCCATCCCCGGCGTTGATCTGGCGGTGGCGGAACGCACCCAGGTCAATACCATCGTGGCCAATCCGTTCATCAATATGATGATTTCCAGCAAGATCAAACAGCAACAGCTTGCTGTAGATGCACCGTCCCTCATGATCGCCTGCGGCCTTGCGATGCGGAGGTTCGACGAATGATACGCATCAACCTGCTCCCGCACCGCCAGATCAAACGTGCCGAACGTCAGCGCCAGTTCACCCTGATGCTGGTCATGACCGTGGTGGCCGCAGCTGGCATCGTCTTCATGGGATGGACATATATCAACGCCCAGATCGACACGCAAAAAAACCGTAACAGTCGTCTCGATACCGCGATTGCCCAACTCGACAAGGATATCGAGGACATCAAGAAACTCAAGGAACAGATTCGCAACGTGCTCGATCGCAAGCGCGTGGTGGAAAGCCTGCAGACCGACCGGAGCCAAGCGGTCATTCTGCTGGATGAACTTGCACGGCAATTGCCTGAAGGCGTGTACCTGAGATCCATCAGGCAGCAGGGCAATGAAATCACGCTCGAAGGGATTGCCGACACCAACGCACGCGTCGCGACCTTGGTGCGCAATCTTGGGAATTCGCAGTGGCTTGAATCCCCTTTGCTGATCGAAATCAAGTCGGTGACAGCCAAGAACATGAAGCAGAGCGCATTTACGCTCAAGGTGAACCAGAAGGTGTCCAAACCGGCCGAGCCTGAGAAAGCGAAGGGCAAGGGTAAAACAGCATGAAGCTCGAAGATTTCAACAGAATAGATCCGAAAAACATGGGGAGCTTGCCTCTCCCGGTGAAGGCTGTATTGCTTTCGATCATCCTGATCATGTTGGTGGGTGCCGGATACTGGTTTTTGTGGCAGCCCTCACTGGAAG
>DAIDAS010000456.1 GCA_027310505.1 bacterium | reverse complement strand
GTCCGGCCATGGCACCATCGATACTGCCGTCGAAGCGACCCGTATCGGCGCGTTCGATTTTCTCGAAAAACCCATCGCGCTGCAAAAGCTGCTCAAAACTGTCGAGGCGGCGCTCAAGCATGCCGATCAGGTGCCGCGCGCCGACATGAACCTGCTGAACCTGGGCAGGAGTGCCGCCATCAATGCGTTGCGGGAGCGGCTGGAGCAGCTTGATGGCCTGAATGCGCCCTTGCTGCTGATCGGCGCCAAGGGCAGCGGCGCCGAGTTGTGCGCCCGTTTTCTGCATCGTCCAGACACGCCGTGGCTGGAGCTGGAACAGTCGGAGAAGCTGGCAAGCGCACCGATGGACTTTCTGGAGCAAGCGCGTGACGGCCTGATTTTTGTCCCTGAAGTGGCGGATATCAGCAAGACCGGTCAAAAGGGCTTGCAGCTGTTGATTGCCAAGGCGCAAAAATACGGTACGCGGGTGATCTGTGCCACCACCCGCAGCTTGCCCCAGCTGGTACAGCAAGGGCAATTCGACGAGTCGTTGTTGCAGGCGCTGTCGGCGGTGAGCCTGACTATTCCTGCGCTGGCGGAGCATCGCGAGGATATTCCGGACTTGGCCAAAGCCATGGCGACGTTGTTGGCGGAAAGCGGCGAGGCGCAGTATCGCGAATTTGATGTGGCAGCACTTAACGCATTGCGCAATGCCGAATGGCCGGGCAATCTGGCGCAGCTCAACAGCGTGGTGAAAAACCTGATGCTGACCAGCTTGGGTGACAAGATCACGCTGGCAGAAGTGCAGAGGGTGCTGGTGCAATTTGAAGCGTTGGAACCGGTTGCCGCTGTTGCTACGGCTACCGCCATCCCTCTGCCCCTCGATCTCGACCAGCCGCTACGCGAGGCGCGTGATGCCTTCGAGCGCCTGTATTTCGAGCATCACATCGCCAAGGCTGGGGGTAACATGAGCCGTGTGGCAGAAGCGGTGGAACTCGAGCGTACGCACTTGTACCGCAAGCTGAAACAGCTGAATATCCGGGCAAAACAATAAATCGTCATGATCGGCGCCGGGCGAGCGGTGCTTTCAACCCTGCGTGCCGGCGGGCACCGGGAAGGTATAGGGTTGCAGTTCCAGCGGCGGCTTCTCGCTGCAAACCAGGCTGGCCAGGATCTCTGCGCTGGCTGGTGCCATGGTCACGCCATAGCGGAAATGACCGGTGTTGAGGTAAAGGTTGTCGAACTGCGGATGCCGGTCGATCACCGGTACGTTATTCGGTGAACCTGGGCGCAGACCGCTCCAGTGCTTGACGAGAGGCGCATTGGCCAGGGCAGGCAACAACCTGGCCGCCTTGGCGGCGAGTTTGGCAGCAATGTCCGGCGTGGTGGATTTGTCGAATCCGACGTCTTCTACTGTGCTGCCTGCCAGGATGTGGCCATCCAGCCGCGGAATCAGGTAGAAATCTTCGCAATATTGGATATGCGGCAGCGTGCCTGGCGCGACCTGATAGAGTAGCATCTGGCCGCGCATGGGTTTCATGTCGAGCGAACCGGCGTGCGGGCCAAGCAGGCCCTGGCTCCAACTGCCGGCGGCCAGCACGAAAATGTCCGCGGCATAAGCCGTGCCTTTGGTGTCTCGCCATTCACGCAACCGGCCTTCGCCAAGGCTCAACGGCAGCATCTGCGCATGTTCGACCAACGTCACGCCGCGTAAAGCGATCATCAATCGCAGGGCCTGCATCAGGCGCGGATTGCGCGCCTGTGCGACCTCGGGCAGCCACAGGCCGTCACCGCGTTCTTCAACGGCACACTGGTGACTGCGGCACCACTGCAATGCAGCATCCCGATCGTATTTCGGCAGGATCTGCATCCCGCATTGCTGGTATTCCGGGTCGATGCCGGTTTCCCGGCGTAGGGTTTCACATAGCGCCGGATGGAGTGCGGCGCCAGCCATGGCCAGTCGGTTGACGGGTTCGGAATAATTCCATGGCAGCAGCGGGAACAGAATGCCGCCGCCAGCCCAGGAGGATTCCTGCCCGGATTGCCCCTGGTCGACCAGGGTGACGCGCCAGCCGCGGTCGGCCAGTGCCAGTGCGCTCAGGCAGCCGAGCACACCGGCGCCAATAATGACGGCATGTTGATTCATCGTTTACCTGTGAGCAGAACTCTCTCTGCGCTGGCCAAGTTGTCAGGCGTGCCTTGCAGCACCAGTACATCCCCCTCGGCCAGGACGGAGTCGGGGGCCGGCTCCTGAGGCTTCAGGTTGCGTCGCCGGATAGACTTGATCTGAACCTCGTGCCCTTCCAGCCACAGATCGATCAGGCGTTTGCCGCAGGCATAGGCTCCCGCGGTGAGTGCCACCGAATGCAGACGCAACTGCTCTTCGTCGCGTGCATCCAGATCGTAATCGGACAGCCCGTGGAAGAAGCCGCGGAACAGCTGATAGCGTTCTTCACGGAACAGGCGGATACGCTTGACGACGCGGCTGAGCGGAACGCCCAGCAGCACCAGCGCATGCGAGGCCAGCATCAGGCTGCCTTCCAGCACTTCCGGCACGACCTCGGCAGCACCGGCTTCGACGAACTTGTCCATGTTGCTGTCATCCCAGGTACGGACGATGACGGGTAGTTGCGGATAGTGTTCCTGCACCACGTGCAGCACCTTCATAGCGGGGCGCTCATCCGCATAACTGATTACCAGCGCCTTGGCGTGCTCGGCGCCGGCCGCTTGCAGCACTACGCGCCGCCCGGCATCGCCAAATACGACATTTTCTCCGGCGATGGCGGCTTCGCGCACCCGGGCCGGGTCGATATCGAGCGCGATGAACGGAATGTTCTCCTGCGCCAGAAAGCGCGACAGGTATTGGCCGCTACGGCCATAGCCGCAGATGATGACGTGCTCGCGCAATGTATGGCCGATCTGTTCGATGTCCTGAACCGAGCGCTTGCGATTGCGTTCGTAGCTGCGTGAAAGGCGCGATGCCAGCCGGCCGTTCTGTTCGATGAGGAAGGGGGCGACCACCATGGAAAGCAGCGATGCCGCCAGGGTCAGTTGCAGAATCTCTCCACTCAGCAGATGCTGTTCTGCGCCTTGCGCCAGAATCACGAAACTGAATTCGCCTGCCTGTGCCAGCATCACACCGGTGCGGATGGCAACCCCGGTTTCGTGATGGAAGCGACGGGTAAGCTGGGTGATGATGAGGGCCTTGAGCGCGATGAATGCGGCCAGCAACAGCAGCACCCAGCCGATCTGCGCAATCAGCGCGTGGATGTCCAGCAGCATGCCGACGGTAACGAAAAACAGGCCGAGCAGAATATCGCGGAACGGTGCGATGTCCGATTCTACCTGGTAGCGGTAGCGGGTTTCCGAAATCAGCATGCCGGCAATGAATGCGCCCAATGCAAAGGAAAGTCCTGCCAGCTTGGTGAACACGGATAGCAGCAGGGTCACCATCAATACATTCATGACGAACAGTTCGCGCGAACGCTGGCGCGCCACCAGCTCGAACCAGGGGCTGATGATCTTTTTGCCGAACACCAGCAGTATCCACAAGGTGACGCCCGCCTTGAGCAGCGACAGCCCGAGCGTGGCGGCAAGATTGCCATCCGGCGTCGCGATGGCGGGAATCAGGATCAGCAGCGGGACGACGGCGATATCCTGGAATAGCAGTACCCCCACGGCCAGTTTGCCGTGGCGGGAGTTGAGTTCCACTTTTTCCACCAGCATTTTGGATACGATTGCCGTGGAGGACATGGCCAGCGCCCCGGCGATCACCAGTGCCGCGCGCCAGTCGGCGCCGAGTGTGATTGCCGCACCCATCGCAAGCAGCATGGTCATGGCCACTTGCAGCCCGCCCAGACCGAATACCGTGCGACGCATGGCGTAAAGCTGGGGCAGGCTGAATTCAAGCCCGATGCTGAACATGAGAAACACGATGCCGAACTCAGCCAGTTCGCGGTTGGCCTCGGTGTCCGGCAGCAGCCCGGAAGTGTGCGGCCCAAGCAGCAGGCCGATCAGGAAATAAGCCAGCATGGTCGGCAAGCGCAGCACGCGGAACAAGGCCACGGCGAGCACCGCGCAGGTCAGCAGGATCAGGATGGTTTGCAAGGTGCCGGGCATGGAGAGAGCAATCAAGCTTTGACAGTGTTCAAAGAGACATTTTAGCCGCTAACCTTGCTGCGTACGCAAGTGCCATACGCAATTTTTGTGCCGATTTGTTGGTGGCATCCTTTATTCGAGGTGCGTTCCCTTTTATACTGGCAGCGTATGGCAACAACCAATTTAACAGAGGCAACGCTTTCTACTGACGCCGTGCTCGATCTGGCGCGTGATGTGTTGCGGATCGAGGCTCGAGAGGTGGCAGCCCTGGCTGCGCGCCTTGATGAACGCTTTGCCCGTGCCGTGGAGCTCATGCTGCAATGCGAAGGCCGGGTGGTCGTCAGCGGCATGGGCAAGTCCGGCCATGTTGGTAGGAAAATTTCCGCCACGCTCGCCAGCACCGGCACGCCGTCTTTTTTTATGCATCCGGCCGAGGCTAGCCATGGAGACTTGGGCATGATCACCGGGCAGGATGTCGTTCTGGCGTTATCCAATTCGGGCGAGAGCGGTGAGCTGCTCGCCATTGTTCCGCAGATCAAGCGCATGGGTGCCAAACTGATCAGCATCACCGGCAATCCGGCCTCGGAGCTGGCGAAAGAGGCGGATGTGCATCTGGATGCGTCGGTTTCGCAGGAGGCCTGCCCATTGGGGTTGGCACCCACGGCCAGCACCACCGCGGCATTGGCGCTCGGCGACGCGTTGGCCGTCGCCCTGCTGGATGCGCGCGGTTTTTCTGCCGAAGATTTTGCGCGCGCCCATCCCGGGGGGGCACTTGGCCGTCGGCTGCTGGTGCATGTCTGTGATGTGATGCGTCAGGGCTCAGAGATTCCCCGTGTCGTGCGGGGGGCTGGCCTCTCTCATGCCCTGCTGGAAATGTCGCGCAAGGGTTTGGGGATGACTGCAATCGTGGATGATGCCGGTCGGCCAGTGGGTATTTTTACCGATGGCGACTTGCGGCGCGCCTTCGAAAATGGCGTCAATGTGGCAACGACTCAGGTCGATGCCGTGATGCACGGCGATCCGCAGACCATTGCACCGCACAGGTTGGCCGTCGAGGCAGTGGAGCTGATGGAGAACCGCAAGATCAACGGGCTATTGGTAGTGGATGAACAGAGGGTGCTGGTCGGCGCCCTCAATATGCATGATTTGTTAAGGGCGAAAGTGGTATGAGTCAGGATGCATTTGAACGCGCCAAGCGCATCAAGCTGGTGGTGTTCGACGTTGATGGCGTCATGACTGACGGCAGTTTGTATCTGTGCGACGACGGACAGGAGATCAAGGCCTTCAACACGCAGGATGGCCTGGGTATGAAACTGCTCAAGGCCAGTGGCGTGGAAACGGCCATCATTACCGGTCGCACTTCCAACGTGGTCGTCAAACGTGCCGAGAACACCGGTGTCGCGCATTATTTCCAGGGTGTTGAGGACAAGCTGGAAGCGTTTGAACATTTGGCCGAGGAGCTTGGGCTGGCGCATTCGCAGTGCGCGTTCATGGGGGACGATGTGGTGGATTTGCCCCCGATGCGGCGTTGCGGTCTGGCTGTGACGGTGCCTGCCGCGCCTCCCCTGGTGAAAGCGCATGCGCATTACGTGACCAGCCGTGAAGGCGGGCGCGGCGCGGTGCGTGAGCTGGTAGAGCTGATCATGCAGGCGCAAGGCACGTTTGATGACCAAATGGCGCAGTTTCTGAAATAGGCCTTGATGGGATGCATGGCCGTTCTGCGATCTGGTTTCCGTTGGCGCTGCTTGCGTTGCTTGCTGCGCTCACCCTGTGGATCGATCGTACCGTGCAGCCGCCCGAACCCAAGCATGATGGCAGCAGTCGGCATGACCCGGATTACAAAGTGAATAATTTCAGCACGACAAAAAGTGACAGCAAAGGCATCCCACGCTACGTGCTGTCGGCAACGGAACTGGTGCATTTTCCCGACGACGACAGCGCGCAGTTGACGCGTCCGCGCTTTACCCAGTATTCCGCCAACAAGCCCTACACCCAGATCCAGGGGCAACGTGGGCAGGTGTCGAGCAACGGCGAGGACGTCTATTTCATGGATCATGTGCAGTTCGTTCGCGGCGCATCGCCGACACGCGGTGAGATGACCGTGCTGACGGAATATCTGCATCTGATCCCGGATCAGGAGGTGGCCGTCACCGACCGCCCGGTGTCCATCCTGCAGGCTCCGCACACGGTGATCCGTGGTTCTGGCATGGAGTTCAACAAGAAAGAGCGCATACTGAACCTGTCGGGTCGCGTGCATGTGCATTACGAGAAGCCGGGCGTGAATACACCACCGCTCTCGGCGCCGCCTCCGCTCAAGGGGGCGCCTGCCACTAGCCAGGCGGTCCGGCCCTTGGCTGGTGCGCAGAAACAGATCGAGAAAAAACCAGCCCTCTTTGCGGCCAAACGCCAACCCCAGACCGGGAAAACCACGACCCGGATTCGGAGACACTATGATAAACCCACGCACTAAGCTTCTGATGCTTGCCTTGTTGATGCTGACTTCAGTCGGCGTATATGCCGAGAAGGCGGATCGCGACAAGCCGATTGATCTAGAGGCTGACAACGTTACCGTCAACGACGCCAAAAAGACCAGCACCTACACCGGCAACGTGATCCTCACCCAAGGTACCTTGGTGATTCACGCGGACAAGCTGATCGTGCGCGAGGACAAGGAGGGTTTCCAGCACAGCACTTCCTATGGCAACCCCACCACGTTCAAGCAGAAGCAGGAAGGCAAGGACGAATATATCGAGGGTAGCGGCCAGCGCATCGAATACGATGGCCGCATGGACAAGGTGCAGCTTTATACCAAGGCATGGGTGAAGCGCGGCCAGGATATCGTGCATGGCGAGTACATCATGTATGACGCCAATGCGGAATACGCTGAAGTGATCGGCGGCGGCCCGCAGGCCGCTACACCGGATACGCCCAGAGGACGCGTCCGCGCCGTGATTCAGCCGAAGAAGAAAACCGTGACGCCCGCTGATGGCAGGGCTGCGCCCAGCGCGGAATAGGAGCAGGCGTGAGCGAGCTCAAGGTAGAGAACCTGCGCAAGCGCTACAAAGCGCGCACCGTGGTGCAGGATATTTCGCTGCAAGTGAGAAGTGGCGAGGTGGTTGGTTTGCTTGGCCCCAATGGCGCCGGCAAGACCACCAGTTTTTACATGATGGTCGGGCTGGTGCCGCTGGATGGCGGCCATATCCTGCTGGATGGCAAGGATCTCGGGAAGCTGCCCATCCATCAGCGCGCCAAGCTGGGGCTTTCCTATCTGCCGCAGGAACCCTCGATTTTCCGCAAGCTCAATGTCGCCGAGAATATCCTGGCGATCCTTGAATTGCAGAAACTTGCGCCGGAACAGCAGCAGGAAAAACTGGAAGAGTTGTTGCAGGAGCTGCACATCAGCCACTTGCGCCACAACCCTGCAGTGAGCCTGTCCGGCGGGGAGCGTCGGCGTGTCGAGATCGCGCGTTGTCTGGCCTCCAGCCCGCGCTTCATCTTGCTGGATGAGCCTTTTGCCGGGATCGATCCGATCGCCGTGATCGATATCCAGAAAATCATTCGCTTTCTTACCGAGCGCGACATCGGTGTGCTGATTACCGATCACAACGTGCGCGAGACGCTGGGTATTTGCGACCGCGCCTATATTGTCAACGAAGGCAAAGTGTTCGCTTCCGGCAGCCCGCAGGAAATCATTCACAACGACAGCGTGCGTGAAGTGTATCTGGGTAAAGACTTCCGTCTGTAAACGAAGATATGAAACAAAGCCTGCAATTGCGAATGTCCCAGCATCTTGCGCTCACCCCGCAGTTGCAGCAGTCCATCCGTTTGTTGCAGCTTTCCACGGTGGAACTGAACCAGGAGCTGGAAATCATTCTGCAGGCCAACCCGTTGTTGGAGCGCGTGGAGACGGGCGGGGGCGGCGGCGAAAGTTATGCGCCCGAAACGCGAGGCGAAGTTGCTACGGCCCCCGGTGAGCCTGCGCCGCCTGAAGAATACCCGCAGGAGGATTTCGTCGGGGATGAAATGGACTTTTCCGGCGGCACACGCTGGGAGAAAAGCGGCTCCGGCAGTGACGATGATGACAACGACTATGTATTCCAGGAATCGGAAGCGCCCACGCTGCGCGAGCACCTGTTGAGCCAGCTCAATCTCATGCCGCTCTCGGATCGCGATCAGACGCTGGCGGCGTTGCTGGTGGATGCCATCAACGAAGATGGCTACCTGGAACAGTCGCTGGAAGAGCTGGCCGAGATATTCCCGGCGGAATACGAGGTCGATCCCTTGGAGTTGAGCACTGCGCTCAAGCTGATCCAGCACCTCGATCCGCCTGGCATCGGCGCGCGTGATCTGGCGGAATGCCTGGCCCTGCAAGTGCAGGCGTTGCCCGAGGATACGCCACATCGTGACTTGGCGTTGACCCTGGTGCAACATCTGCCTGTGCTTGCGGCTCGCGATTTCGCCAAATTGCGCAAGTTGCTGCAATGCGACGATGCCGCGTTGCGCGAAGTCCAGCATCTGGTCACGCATCTCAACCCACGGCCCGGGGCGGATTTCAGCCATCTGGGGACAGACCATTACATCCAGCACGAGATCGTGGTCAAGAAAATCAAAGGGGTATGGCTGGCCAGCCTGAACCAGGAAGTGATGCCCAAGCTGCGTATCAACCAGATGTATGCCGACATCCTCAAGCGCAACCGCGACAGTTCTGGCCAGTATCTGGTCAGCCAGATGCAGGAGGCGAAGTGGATGATCAAGAACATCGAGCAACGGTTTTCCACCATCCTGCGGGTGTCGCAGGCGATTATCGACCGGCAGCGCAATTTCCTGGAACACGGTGAAATTGCCATGCGCCCGCTGGTGCTGCGCGAGATTGCCGACGAGTTGGGGCTGCACGAATCGACCATATCGCGCGTCACTACCAGAAAATACATGCTGACTCCGCGCGGCGTGTACGAACTCAAATACTTCTTCGGCAGCCATGTGGCAACCGATTCCGGCGGTGCCTGCTCGGCCACCGCCATCCGCGCGCTCATCAAGCAACTGGTGGGCGAGGAAAATCCAAAAAAACCGCTCTCCGACAGCCAAATCACTGATATTCTCGGTAAACAGGGTATCGTCGTGGCGCGACGCACTATTGCCAAATACCGCGAGTCATTGCAAATACCCGCGGCCACTCAACGTAAGTCACTTTAAGGAGGACATCATGAACCTGAATCTTACCGGCCATCACCTGGAAATCACCCCGGCCATGCGCGACTACGTCCAGTCCAAACTGGAGCGCGTTACCAATCATTTCGACCAGGTTATTGACGTCAAAGTCACGTTGTCGGTGGAAAAGCTGAAGCAGAAGGTGGAAGCGACACTGCATGTGCCGGGCAACGACCTGCATGCCGAATGCTCGGACGACAACATGTACAGTGCCATTGACCTTCTGGCCGACAAGCTGGACCGTCAGGTTCTCAAGCACAAGGAAAAGCAGGGTGACCACCACCGTGCCGAAGGCGCTGTGAAACACCAGGCTGTCGAGTAATTGAATAACCGCAATACCTTTACCCGCGGAGGGTGCGGAGCCGTTATGACATGCTCCGTGCGCTCCGTGGTCAAGACTTCTGAATAAACCATGGCCGAAATCAGCGTAGCGAAGCTCTATCGCGACACCTATCGCAAGTTGCGCCTGAAGTGGGTGGCGGGGCTGGATGGTGGGGATAATCCCCTGACCAGCGATACCGTGACCAAGCCTTCCCTCGCGCTGATCGGCCATCTCAATTTCGTGCACCCCAATCGGGTGCAGGTGCTGGGCTGCGCCGAGATGGATTACCTGCGCAGCCTCGGTTC
>DAIDAS010000444.1 GCA_027310505.1 bacterium | reverse complement strand
CCTGAGCGTGCCCGCTGTTGCATTTGATCTGGGCAAAGCGCTCAAAGGCGCGGTCGAAGGCCAGAAGCAGGAAACACCCGCGCAGGATACAGCCCAGCAAAGCGGCGGCGATAAATTCAGCGGATTCAACCTGAAAAAGCCATCCCAGCAGGAAGAAATCCAGCTCGGGCGCGAAATTGCCGGAAACCTGCTGGGAGCCGCACCACTGGTCAAGGATCAGGCCTTACAAAAATACGTCAACCAGGTTGGCCGCTGGGTAGCCACGCAAAGCGAGCGCCCTGACCTGCCGTGGCATTTTGGCGTCATCGAAAGCAACGACCTCAATGCCTTTGCAGCCCCCGGCGGTTATGTGCTGATCACCAAAGGCCTGTATCGCAAGCTCGCCAACGAAGCCGAACTGGCTGGCGTGCTGGCGCATGAAATCGGCCATGTCATCAAAAAGCATCACCTCAAGCTGATCCAGAAACAGCAAATGCTCAGCTTCGGCGCCGGACTGCTGGGTGAGAGTGTGGGCAAAGACAACAATACCGTGCAGAAACTGATCGGAAGCGGCGCTGAAATCTACGCCCGCAGCCTGGACAAGGATGCTGAGTTCGAAGCTGACCGCATCGGCGTCATTCTGGCCGGTCGCGCGGGCTACGACCCCTATGGACTGCCGTCAGTGCTGCAGGAGATCGGTCATGTCAGCAAGGATGACGGCAGCGTCGCCCTGCTGTTCAAGACCCATCCGCATCCGGACGACCGCCTGGCAAAACTTGGGGATGCTGTCGGTAACCGGCTGGATGCCGTCACCGATGGCAAGACGCTGGAAGATCGGCTCTATAAGCTGAAAGACTAGCGCCAGGCAACAAAAAACCCGGCAATGCCGGGTTTTTTGTTGCTGACAGCCTTAAATCGCTGTCTCTTTCGCGGCCTTCTTGCGCTCGTGTTCCAGCAAATGGCGCTTGCGCAGGCGCAGGGACTTCGGCGTGATTTCCACCAATTCGTCGTCATCGATGAACTCGACCGCGTATTCCAGAGACATCAGGATGGGCGGAACCAAGCGAACGGCCTCATCGGTACCGGATGCGCGCACGTTGGTCAGCTGCTTGCCCTTGACCGGGTTGACGATCAGGTCGTTATCGCGGCTGTGGATGCCGATGATCATGCCTTCATACAATTTATCGCCCGGTGTCACGAACATGCGGCCGCGATCCTGCAGCTTCCACAGGGCATAGGCAACAGCCTCGCCGTGTTCGGCAGAAATCAGCACGCCGTTGCGACGCCCCGGCATATCTGCCTTGAGCGGTGCGTATTCATCGAAAATGTGCGCCATCAGGCCGGTACCGCGGGTCATGGTCAGGAATTCGCTCTGGAAGCCGATCAGGCCACGAGCCGGGATACGGTATTCGAGGCGGGTACGGCCATTGCCGTCGGAAGCCATGTTTTGCAGCTCGCCGCGACGACGACCCAGTTCTTCCATCACTGCGCCCTGGTTTTCGTCTTCGAGATCGACGGTCAGGATTTCATACGGCTCGCAACGCTCGCCGTTGATCTCCTTGAACACCACACGCGGTTTGCCCACGGCGATTTCGTAGCCTTCGCGGCGCATGTTTTCCAGCAGGATGGTGAGGTGCAGTTCGCCTCGGCCGGAAACACGGAACACGTCTGCATCGGCGGTTTCTTCGACGCGCAGGGCCACGTTTACCAGCAGTTCACGGGTCAGACGGTCACGAATCTGGCGGCTGGTAACGAACTTGCCTTCGGTGCCGGCCAGCGGAGAGGAATTCACCATGAAGTCCATGGTCAGCGTCGGCTCGTCCACTTCCATCAACGGCAGGCCGACCGGGTTTTCGCGATCAGCCACGGTCACGCCGATACCAATTTCATCGAGACCGGAAATGATGATGATGTCGCCAGCCTCGGCTTCTTCAACCGGCACGCGCTCCAGCCCCTGGAAGCCGAGGACCTGGTTGATGCGGCCTTGTGCCATCTGCTCGTCACCCTTCATCACGGCAACGACCTGACCCGGCTTGATGCGGCCATTCAAAATACGGCCAACGCCAAGGCGGCCGGTATAGCTGGAGTAATCCAGCGCGGAAATCTGGAACTGTAGGGGTGCTTCGGGGTCGCCCTTGGGCGGCTCAACATGCTTGAGGATGGTTTCGAACAGCGGGCGCATGGTGTCGGACGGGGTCTTCATGTCCAGCGTCGCGAAGCCGTTCAGCGCGGAAGCGTACACCACGGGGAAATCAAGCTGTTCGTCGGTCGCGCCCAGATTGGCGAACAGATCGAAGGTCTGGTTGATCACCCAGTCGGTGCGCGCACCAGGGCGGTCCACCTTGTTGATCACGACGATCGGCTTCAAGCCAAGGGCCAGAGCCTTCTTGGTCACGAAACGGGTTTGCGGCATCGGGCCTTCAACCGCGTCGACCAGCAGCACCACGCCGTCCACCATGCCCAGCACGCGTTCCACCTCACCGCCGAAGTCGGCGTGCCCCGGGGTGTCGACGATGTTGATATGAGTACCTTCGAAATTGACCGCGGTATTCTTGGCCAGAATGGTAATGCCACGCTCCTTTTCCAGGTCGTTGGAATCCATCACGCGTTCGGCCACCTGCTGGTGGGCGGCGAAGGTGCCGGCTTGCTGCAGCAGCTTGTCCACCATGGTGGTCTTGCCGTGGTCAACGTGGGCGATGATGGCGATATTACGGAGTGCGCGCGACATAATTGTTTGAGCCGTTGAGAAAAAGGCCGCGATTTTACCACACTACTGCCGCCAGGTCTTGTATAGGTACATCAACGACATCCAGCAGTAGAATCCAGGCCAAACAAACAATATTCAATTGTACTTAAGGGCTTGTGGTGTTTTGTTAATGAAGGGTATTATCGAAAGGTAATGAACAAAAAACAATCACTTACTGCCTGCGACATCGCCCTGGGGGAAGTCCTGCGCTGGGACGTTTACGATGCAAACGAAAACCTGTTGCTGCGGAAAGGCTTTATCGTTGCCAGCGTTCGTCAACTGGAGGCCCTCCTTGAGCGAGGCCTGTTCGTCGACGCAGAGGAATATGCGAAATCACAGCCCGGTAGAGAAAACGCTTCGGACAACCAGTCCGAAAAACCATCCGCACTACGATCCATCAGCCAAGCCCATGAAAAACTTGCCCAACTGATTGGCGAGTTTCCGACACGGCTCGCGGAATGTGGCCTGCCATCCCGAATCCACGAAATTGCAGGGCTGATTCAGAACGCCATCAGCATCAACCCAGACCTGACACTATCCAGCATGCTGTTCATGCAGAAGTCTGAAGGCTATGCGATACGCCACAGCATCGATGCCGCGATTATCTCTTACATGCTGGGGCGCAGCCTGCAAAGAAGCGAGCCGGATTCAATCGCCATTGCGTGCGCTGCCTTGACCATGAACATCAGCATGCTGCCATTGCAGGAAACGCTTCAGAACCGGGAGGGTGGCATCACCGAGGATGAGTCGGCACTGATCAGGCAGCACCCCGAAAAATCGGTAGAAATGCTGCTGACTGCCGGAGTGAAGGACGATGAATGGTTGTCATGCGTGCTTCATCACCATGAAAACGTCGATGGCAGCGGCTACCCATCAGGGAAAACCGATTCTGAAATATCAGAGAACGCCAAAATAATCTCCCTGTCCGACCGCTACACCTCCATGCTCTCTCCACGACGCTTCCGTAAGGCAATCCTGCCTAACGAGGCGCTACGCAACATACTACTGGATCGCGGCAAGGGCGTGGATGCTGTTCTGGCAGCGCATTTCATTCGCATCATGGGAGTTTATCCGCCAGGAACATTCGTCAAGTTGCGTAGCGGGGAAATTGCCGTGATCAGTCACCGAGGAAAAAATAACGCCGCACCGATCGCGCATGCCCTGATCGGCCCCTTCGGAGCACCGTTGCCCTACCCGCACAAGCGTGAGACCAATCATGACCGGTACGAAATTCGCGAGGCGATGCATGCCGACCAGATCGAGATTCCCTTCAATATGCAACAGATATGGGGAATTGAAGGCAGCACATAAAAACCCCAGGACATTCATAAAGTTATTGACAACCCCCCCACTCCAACATATAGTGCCGCAACTTTCAGCTGACTCAGCTGATAATTCATTGCCCTGACCCTCCTGAAGTTATTTTCATACTTCTTCTTGATTACCGGTTAGTGGCCATGCCCGAGCGCCGGTAAGAATATCCTAAAAGAATTCTGCGCCCCTTTCTGCCAATTGGCAGAGCTGTGCCTGCTTGCGCGTTTACCATTCCTAATGTTTAAGGAAAATTTGTGTCTTTTGAAAATTTAGCATTACACCCGTCCATTCTCCATGCGTTGCAGGAGGCGGGGTACACCGAGCCGACGCCGATCCAGGCACAAGCCATCCCTGAAGTCATGGCTGGCCACGATCTGCTGGCTTCTGCACAAACCGGCACCGGCAAGACCGCTGCCTTTACCCTGCCCGCGCTGAACCTGCTGGCAACCCCGCACCCTTCCAAGAGCCGCGGCCCGCGCATCCTTGTATTAGTGCCCACCCGCGAACTAGCGCAACAGGTGAATGATGCCGCGCGCAAGTATGGCAAGTTCCTGCGTGCCCGCACCGTAAGTATCGTTGGCGGCATGCCGTACCCGCTGCAAAACAAGCTGCTGTCGCAGCCGCTGGATATTCTGGTAGCCACCCCTGGCCGCCTGCTGGATCACATGGAGCGCGGCCGCATCGACCTCGCCCGCCTGCAGATGCTAGTGCTGGACGAAGCTGACCGCATGCTGGACATGGGTTTCATGCCGGATATCGAACGCATCACTGCCGCACTGCCTGGCGACCGTCAGACTCTGCTGTTTTCCGCGACCCTGGAAGGCAACATCGCTCGCATCGCAGCGCAGATCCTGCGCAACCCCAAGACCATCCAGATCGCGTCGCAACAGGCCAAGCATGAGAATATCGAGCAGCGCCTGCACTTCGTCGATGACATGAGCCACAAGAACAAACTGCTGGAGCACCTGCTGATCGCTCCGGAAGTAAATCAGGCCATCGTCTTCACCTCAACCAAGCGCCACGCCGACCTGCTGGCAGAAGACCTGCATGCTGCCGGCCACAAGGTTGCCGCTCTGCATGGCGACATGACCCAGGGTGCCCGCAACCGCACCCTGACCAAGCTGCGCCACGGCGACATCAACGTGCTGGTAGCTACCGATGTTGCCGCTCGCGGCATCGACGTCGCCGGCATCAGCCACGTCATCAACTACGACCTGCCCAAGTTTGCCGAAGACTACGTACACCGCATCGGTCGTACCGGTCGCGCCGGCAAGCGCGGCATCGCGGTCTCGTTCGCTTCGCATGCGGAGCGTTTCCAGTTGCGCAAGATCGAGCAGTTCACCGGCCAACGCCTGGAAGCTGCCGTAATTGCCGGCCTGGAACCGCAAAAGCGCATTCAGCAGCCCAAGCCGCACAAATTCGGCGATAGCGGCAAACCGCGCAACAGCGGCCACCCGGGCAATAAGGGCGGCGGTTACAAAGGTGCAGGAAATCGCCAGCCTGGCCAAGGTTATGGTGGCCAGAAGCGTCAAGACGGTGAAAAATCGTTCAGCAAACGCAGCGGTCGTAGCTTCGCCTGATCGAGCACCGTAAATGAGCCGCGGGGACACAGGGAACAACTTCAAGCATTCGTTACTTGAAGAGCCCCCTCTGTCCCCGTTTTCATTTGCATTTTGAGAGATAATTAATACCCGTGACTACTGAAACCACGACATTTGCCTCCCTCAACCTTGCTCCGGAAATCCTGCGGGCAATCGAGGAGCAGGGTTACACCAAACCAACGCCGATCCAGGCACAGGCCATTCCGCTGGTACTGGAAGGCCGCGACCTGATGGCTGGCGCACAAACCGGTACCGGCAAGACTGCCGCCTTTACCCTGCCTCTGCTTCAGAAACTATTGCCACAGGCCAGCACCAGCGCCTCCCCGGCTCGCCACCCGGTACGGGCACTGATCCTGACTCCGACACGCGAACTCGCCATCCAGGTCGAAGAAAGCGTCAAGGCTTACGGCAAGCACTTGCCGCTGCGTTCGCTGGTCGTGTTCGGCGGCGTGGACATCAAGACCCAGACCCCATCACTGATGCGTGGCGTGGAAATCCTGGTCGCCACCCCCGGCCGTCTGCTCGACCACATCGAACAGCGCACCGTACAGTTGAACCAGGTGCAGATGCTGATTCTGGACGAGGCGGACCGCATGCTGGACATGGGCTTCATGCCTGACCTCAAGCGCATTCTGGCCTTGCTGCCAAAAGAGCGGCAGAACCTGATGTTCTCGGCCACATTCTCAAATGAAATCAAGAAACTGGCTGATGATTTTCTGACTGACCCCACGCTTATCGAAGTGGCGCGCAGCAATGCTACATCCGAAAACGTCCAGCAGAAAATCTATCGCGTCGACCAGACCGACAAGCATGCGCTGCTGGCCGAGTTGCTTCGTACGCAAAATGTGCAGACCATCGTTTTCACTAAGACCAAGCTCACTGCCAGCCGGCTGGCGCGACTGCTGCAGCGCGAAGGCGTTGCTGCCGACGCCATCCACGGCGACAAGAGCCAGCAGGAGCGCATGCAGGCGCTGGACGCGTTCAAGCAAGGCAAGGTCACGACGCTCGTGGCCACTGACGTGGCTGCGCGCGGACTGGACATCGACCAGCTGCCCATGGTGATCAACTATGAGATCCCGCACGCGCCGGAAGATTACGTGCACCGCATCGGCCGCACCGGCCGGGCCGGAGCATTAGGCGTAGCGATTTCGCTGGTGGCGCCGGAAGAAGAAAAATACCTGAAGGAAATCGAGAAGCTGATCAAGCGCGAGATTCCGCAGGAAAACACCCCACGCTTGCAACACAGGCCTGAACGCCAGCGGGATCGTGAAGCTGCGCCGCGGAAAGTAGCATCTACACCCGCCAGAAAGTCCAACGACCCCTGGTTCGATCGCCCCTATGAGCCTGCGGATAGCAGCATCGATGCACCGCTGCGCCATACACCCCGCCCGGTTTCCAAGCAGAAGCGTGAAATACCCGCCCTGCTCGGTGGGCTGTTGCGCAAGGACTAAGCAGAACAGGTAGCGCAGCCTCCCTGCGCTACGTTTTATCGACGGGCTCCGGCTGATTGCGCATGAAATCAGCCACGTCCCACAGCGCGTTACCCAGCTGTATCATCACCTTCTCTTCGATGCCGACATCATGCATGGCGCGCACCATGCAATAAACCCACTGGTCGCGCTCGCTCGCACCGATCCTGAACGGCAGGTGGCGAGCACGCAGCATGGGGTGGCCATATTTTTCTATGTAGAGCGATGGCCCACCCATCCAGCCGGACAGGAACAAAAACAGTTTCTCGCGAGCATCCGAGAGATCAGGATGATGCATGGCGCGGATACCAGCGGCTTTCGGCTCGCTGTCCATGACCTCATAAAACCGCGTCACCAGCCGCCGCAATACCGCTTCGCCGCCAATCGCCTCGTAAAAGGTGGCACTCTCACTCATGCCGCAACCGGACGCACTTTTCCGGCGGCCAGCTTGGCGCGATGACGGGCTTCCTCGACATCCTTACCGGTCGCGAGCGCGACCCCCATGCGCCGGCGCACGAAGGATTCGGGTTTACCGAACAGGCGCAAGTCGGTTTCGGGCACTGCGAGCGCTTCTGCGACGCCCTCAAACGCCAGGTTATGGCTGTCGACCCCCCCATAAATCACGGCGCTCGCGCCCGGGGCGCGCAGGCTTACATCGACCGGCAATCCCAGGATGGCACGCGCATGCAGCTCGAACTCGGAAAAACGCTGACTAGCCATGGTGACCATGCCCGTATCGTGCGGACGCGGACTGACTTCGGAAAACCACACATCGTCGCCCTTGACGAACAACTCCACGCCAAAGAGGCCCAGGCCGCCAAGGTTATCGGTAACAGCCTTGGCGATCTCGCGCGAGCGTTCCAGGGCCTTCAGGCTCATGGGTTGCGGCTGCCAGCTTTCCACATAATCGCCCTTGACCTGCACATGGCCGATCGGATCACAGAAATAGGTTTCTATCTCCCCTGCTGCATTCTTGGCGCGTACGGTCAATTGCGTGATTTCGTAATCGAAATCGATCTGCCCCTCGACGATCACCCGCCCCTGGTCGACTCGTCCACCGCTAGCGGCATAATCCCATGCGGCCGCGACCTGATCGGGCGAAGTGACACGCGACTGCCCTTTGCCTGAAGATGACATCACCGGCTTGATGAAGCACGGATAACCAATCCCACCATCGATCGCGG
>DAIDAS010000385.1 GCA_027310505.1 bacterium | reverse complement strand
AACCGAAACAGCTGCCGAAGGCAACATAGTCGGCCCCGCCGGATTTGGCCGCCACGGCCAGATCGAGACGGTCATAGCAGGAAGCTCCGATGATTTTACCGGGGCCAAGCCGCGCGCGCGCGGTCGCGATATCGCCATCGTCACCACCCAGATGCACGCCATCGGCATTGAGCAAACGGCACAACTCGAGGTCATCGTTGATGATGAGGGGCACACCGTGTTGCCGACACAAGGCCAGCAATGCACCAGCCTGCTCAAGACGCTGCGCGGATGACGCCAGCTTGTTACGGTATTGCAGCAGCGAGGCACCGCCTTGCAGCACCGCTTCGACCAGCTCGCCCAGACGGCGGGTGTCGATCAAGTCGGGCGTAACCGCATACAGCCCACCAAGCTTAGTCTTCATCCTCTTCTTCACGCGCCCAGAACAGGCGGTCAGGAATATATTGGCCCATGCCGGGGCGGAACCCCGCTTTCAGGGTTTGCCAGGTGAATTCCTGCGCTTCTTCGACCGCCTCCTCCATGGAAAGGCCGTGCGCCAGACAGGCGGCAATGGCCGAAGTCAGCGTGCAACCGGAACCGTGATAGCTGCCGGGCAAGCGCTCCCAGTTATAAGCGCGCGCAAAACCATTTTTGCCATACAGCGTGTTGATCACTTCCGGGCCGCGCTCGTGGGTACCGGTAATAAGTACGTATTCACACCCCATCTCCAGCAGGCGTTGCGCGCATTCGTCCAGCGTGGCGTTTTCTTCGTCTTCTTCGCTGTCATTGGCAAAGGCAAGGCGGCGTGCTTCCAAGCTGTTGGGGGTAATCAGGGTGGCCTGCGGAAACAGCAACTCGATCATGGCGTCCTGGATGTCGTCGCCGGCCAGTTCATCGCCTCGACCAGAGGCCAGAATGGGGTCGATCAGCAATGGCACGTCAGGGTAATCCGCCACGATCTCGGCGATCACGGCGACGTTTTCCACGCTGCCCAGCATCCCCAGCTTGAATGCGGCAACCTGCATGTCTTCAAGGATGGCACGCGCCTGCTCGTCGATCCAGTCGGAATCCAGCGCCATGACCGCATCCACACCCACAGTATCCTGCACCGTAATGCCGGTAACGACGGAAAGCGGGTGGCAACCGATGCTGGCCAACGTCAGCAGGTCAGCCTGCAAACCGGCCCCGCCGCTAGGGTCGGTAGCAGCGAAAGTGAGAACCAAAGGAGGGATGGGAGCCATATAGTTACCGTGGGTTGGGCCATGCGGCCGGTCATTTAGCCGCATTCAACGAATGCGGGGTTTTGAAAGCCTGCTGTAGTTTGTAAGGCCTGCGCGCCTTCAATCCTGCCGCTTGAACGCCATGTAGAATAAAGCCGTTACCGGGCAGACGCGCGAACCATTTAAATAGGCAATCCGGTTGGCTTGGAGCGGGTGACGGGAATCGAACACGTGCCACTGTCGCCACGCAAGTTATTGATAAATCATAAAACATGAGCGGGCAAACCGCCCCATGTAGTACACCTTTGTAATAGCATTTTATCATCGAATTACTGCAACAACCCAAACAGTCGCCGCACCCACCCCACTAAAGCCAAGCAGCATCTGCTTTTTGATGCCTGTCACGTCTGCACACTCCTTAATGCTGGTATTTTTTAATCAAACATAGCGAGTTACTCATTCCATTGCACTATATAATTTGTGCGATGTTTGGTGCTTCTACGCTGACGCACCAAGAGGAGGCTTAATGAAGAATGTTGTAACTATCGATGCCACACCCATTTTTCCGGTGATCTCTCTATTCTCCGGTGCTATGGGCCTTGATCTTGGTCTGATTGATGCTGGACTGCACGTTGCCGTTTCTCAAGATTATGACAAGTGGTGCGTCGAAACTATTAGAAAAAATGGGCATGTCGCCGTAGAAGGTGACATAAGAACGCTAATTGACACCGATCCAAGTTGTAACTTCTTACTGAAGGCAGCGAAGATAAAGAAGGAATCTGTTTTTGCTGTAGTTGGTGGCCCGCCATGCCAGTCTTTTTCAACGGCTGGCAAGCGAAAGGGCGTCGAGGATGAGCGTGGAATGCTCTATAACCAGTTCATTCATGTTATTGCGACAATAAGGCCACGCTTCTTTGTAATGGAAAATGTCAAAGGGCTGGCGTCGATGCCGTCCGATCCTAATGACAAGCATTCACCTCCACTTATTGACCACATCCTGAAGAAATTTCGTGATCTTGGATACCACACGGTCAATGGCGTATTAGATGCCGTTCACTATGGCACGCCTCAATTTCGAGAAAGATTGGTTATCATCGGGAGCAGAGACAACGAACCGATTTTTCTCCCATCACCAACCCACTTCCACATGCATCAAAAGGCCGACATGCGCTGGAGAACGCTTTTTGATGCAATTGGTGATCTCCAAGATTGCGGCGTACATGGAAAATTCACACCCGCAATTAACAGCTACTTAGACATGGTTCCTGAAGGTGGCAACTGGCGTTCATTGCCACCCGAAAAGGCAAAAGCAGCGATGGGCGGTGCTTATGAATCTGGTGGCGGCAAGGTCGGATTTTATAGACGCCTTTCCTATTCCGAGCCATCTCCAACATTAGTTACAAGCCCTAATCAAAAGGCAACTCTGCTTTGCCATCCTCGTGAGACACGACCCTTATCGGTGCGTGAGTACGCTCGCATTCAAGGATTCCCTGATTCCTGGTCATTTGAAGGGAAAGCTACAGATTGTTATCGTCAAATTGGCAATGCTGTGCCGATTCCGCTTGGGCGAGCTATTGGACAAATGCTTATTTCTGTCGCACTTGGAAATTCTGAAATTCGCGTGAAAAGAATGCGCGGAACATCGGTACATGACACGATGAAACAAATGTCACAGGCGCTTTCTGGCAAGTGATACACATTCCTTCACCTGAAGAATAACTATGACTATTGATGCCGTAACCCTTGAAAGCAAGATTGGTGAGTTGCTAGATTCCTTCTACAACAAGCGCACTATCGCACTTAGCGATCTCAAACTCATTAATACTCTTAAGCGGAAAAATCCATATCTTTATCGAGCTATTGGGGTGTCTGATGCAAGCGAGATTGTGGACGAAATTTTAAGGGCGCACGTATCCAGTTCAGATGAAACATTATTTGGTAATGAGTTCTTCGAGCCATTAGCCAAATGGGTCGCAGAGCAGGCAAACCCAACTTATGTCGTCACCACATCTGATGGTGAAGGCGTGGATATTACGATTAGAACCGAACAATCCGTAATGCCCATTGCGGTGAAGTCTGGTGTAAATGTTTTTAATGCCGCAAGCAAGAAGAAACAAGGTGAAAATTTTGCCTCACTGAACAAGCGGTTGCTCAAGTTGCTTCTTCACTTTGATCCCGTCGTTGGTTATTGCTATGGTCGAAAGAAACAGTCTGCCAAGAGCAAAGCAAATTTCAAGGAGCTGGCAGGTCAGGCGTTTTGGGAGTTGCTAACAAACGAAAGTGATTTCTATCTTCGGATTATCCGGCTAATGGGTGAAAAGCCGATAGAACATCGCCCCGTTTTCCAACAATCTTTCGATCAGGCAAAGAATCGTTTTGCTAAAGAATTCCTTATTGATTTTTCTGATGACGCTGGCGCTATTAACTGGGACAAGCTATCGGAGTTCAATAGCGGTGTTGCACAGCCGAAAAAACCTAAAAAGCCAAAGAAAGCGAAATAGTACTTATCATGGCGCGGCAGACCCTGCGCACCATTCGCAACGCTAACGGTCGCAGTAATCCATAGCTCTTGTCCCACGTTAAATATAAACCACCAGACTTTCAGCCGCACGCCTTAGTCGCATCAATTACACGAGACACGGCTTTAGCCGTCCAGGAGCCACCGGCAGAAGTCGGCAAATTCGTCTGATTGAACTGGCGAGCGATAGCGTTCAAGCTCATCCCTGAACGCTTCAAACCTTCAACCAGGGGATAGACGCGGCTTGCGAATTGCTGCGCCTCTGCCTTCTTCACTCGCGATGCGATACCCCTAGCAGTCGGCAGGCTGGCGCAATTGCCGACAGCTTCTTGCCTGGCTTTCTTTGCCTGTAGCGCGGCGCTGGTGCGCGAGCCGATCATCTTGCGCTCTTTCTCGCCGACGGCGCTGTAGACGTGAAGCATGAACGGGTCAACATCCATGCCCAGGTCGGCACAGAAGAACGGTACGCCCCGCTCCATTAGTGTGGATACGAAAGCAACGCTACGACTCAATCTGTCGAGTTTGGCAACGATCACGGGACACTTGAGGCGCTTCGCTTTTTCAAGTGCTTCGGTCAGACCAGGACGATAGCAGGCGGCGAGTTTTCCAGATGCAACGTCTTGAAACTCGGCAACCACTTCAAATCCTGACGCGGCGCAAAACCGACTGACAGCCTCTTTCTGTGCCTCAAGACCCAAACCGCTCTTACCTTGTTCGCTGGTAGATACGCGGCGATACATGACTGCCTGTTTCATCTTTTTCCCCTATTGTGTCAGATCAGAACGACCGTCCAGATATGACACAGTGTACCACAAAACAATCCTCATGCACTCTTATATTGACTGAACGCTGATTGATGTGTATTGTGCGTTCATG
>DAIDAS010000378.1 GCA_027310505.1 bacterium | reverse complement strand
GGGTAGAGGTGCCTGATGCACATGAAGTGCATGCCAGCTTCGCCATGCGTGACATGCAGATGGGATTGAACCGCTACCGGTTGCTGCCAGATGGTATCGGCGCCTGGCAAGGCGAGGTAACGCTGCCCGTATGCGTACATGGCCGCAGCGATTGGGAGATGACGCTGGATGTCGACGGCAGATTGTATCTGCTGGTTTTTGCCAGCGGTTAGTCTTTTGCCGATTTGACCGGGACGCGAACCAGCTGTGAGTGACTCTTCCCGTCTTTATCCTTGATTTTCAGCGTCAACGTGAGCTGGTCACCCACCCTCAAGGGTTTCTTCAGGTCGAACAGCATCAGGTGAAAGCCGCCGGGTTCCAGTTTGACTGCCTTGCCGGCAGGTAGCGGCAGGCTTTCCAGCATGCGCATTTCCATTACGCCCCGGTTCATCCACATCTTATGGATCTCGATGCTATCGGCGGCGGGGCTGGTGACATTGGTCAGGGTGGCGTCAGCCGCGCTCTGCAACACCATGTAGGCGGCGCCGACTTCCTGTCCTGGTGCTGTGGCGCGTGCCCATGCCTGGCTGATATTGACCGTTTCAGCGGCTATGCTGGCGAATGATGCCATGCATGCGATCAGAAATGCGCAGAGTTTATTGCGCATCATCGGGTTCCTCACTTGGCCGGGTTTCCGGGATACGGTAACTCTCTGTCGCCCATTGGCCCAAATCGATCAGCTTGCAGCGTTGCGAGCAAAAAGGCCGGTAAGGGTTGGTCGGGTCGTATTCGGTACGCAAGCCACAAGTCGGGCAGGCGATCATGCGTTTGTTTACAGGTTGCACAGGGTCAGTTCGAAGGGGACGTCGGTATCGCACTGGCTAGGTTTTTGTGCCGGTTCCAGTGCGTTGAAACGGATATTGATGGCGTATTTGTTGGCGCTGACTTCGGGGAAGCAGCCGAGGCTGTCGTCCACGGTGACGCGCAGCATCTGTGCTGGTTTTGCCCCTCCCAGCATTTGCTGGTAGGCGCCCTGTCGGGCCACGAGTCCAATCGCCACGCCGCTGCCACGGAGTATATGCAGGATGATGCGCAGGCCGTCGTATAAAGGCATGAGCGGCGCCAGCCAGCTTTCCAGGTCCTGTCGGCGCTGCGACGGATCCAGCGCCAGCCAGTAGTGGTAGGAAGGTACGTCGAATTCGCACACGCCGCCCGGAATGCCTGCGCGCTGCTTGATGC
>DAIDAS010000352.1 GCA_027310505.1 bacterium | reverse complement strand
CGCTATGTATATCGTTGCAATTGCCTGGATTTACGTCACCTTGTTGATGGCGCTTACCGAGCCGAGTTTTATCGGCGGTGTTTTGACCTTTGTTTTTTACGGGGTCATTCCTTGTGCGCTGCTGCTATGGCTGGTCGGCACTCCACAGCGCAAGCGCAATCAGGCATCAGCCCAAATCGCCGAGCAGCCATTTGGTGAGCCAGATCGACCCGACTCCCAGCCCGATTAACGTCACCTGCTGCACGGTGGCGCGCAGTTCCGGCCGCTTGTGCAGCCCCGGGATGAGATCCGCTACCGCGACATAAATCATGCTCGCGGAAGCCAGCCCCAGAATACTCGGAATCCAGTCCTGCACGCCCTTGAGTGCAAAATAAGCCAGCATCCCGCCAAGCAACGTTGCCAGGCTGGACATCAGATTCAGCATGATCGCCTGGCGCTTGGTGTAGCCGGAGTGCAGCAGGATCAGAAAATCGCCGACTTCCTGCGGAATCTCGTGGGCGATAATCGCCAGTGCCGTGACCGCGCCCAGCTTGAAATCGGTCATGAAGGCAGCAGCGATCAGGATGCCATCCACAAAGTTGTGGAAGGTGTCGCCGATCGTAATCATCATGCCGCTGCGGCCATGGTCGTGGCCGTGCGTATGGTCGTGGTCATGCGTCACCGCGTGTGCCTCGCACTCCTCGCCGTGGCAATGGCGCCATAGCACCAGTTTTTCCAGCACGAAAAACAGCAGGATGCCGAACAGCACAGTCGCTGCCATGCTCTCCATGTTTTTGGTGAGAGAGAACGCGTGCGGCAAAATTTCAAGAAACACCGCGCCCAGCAAGGCGCCAATCGCATAACTGATCAGCATGGGAATCCAGGCCGTGCGCGCATTGAGCGCAACAAGCGCAGCAGCGGCCACGCTCAGAATGCCGCCGAAGAAGCTTGAAACGAGAATCCAGCTAAAAACCGTCATGGGATCAGGCAACTAGTCAAAATTGGAATTATACGGGATGTGTCAAGTGGGGCTGAGCCAGATCAGCGAAGCCATGCGCCCCGTCTGGCCATCCCGGCGATATGAATAAAAGCGTGCCGGGTCGCTATAGGTACAGAAATCGCCGCCATACACGTTTTTCACGCCCAGCTTGTTCAGGCGCTGGCGAGCGAGCAGGTAAATATTGGCAAGGTACTTGTCCCCACGCGACTCAAAGGCAGCCGAGGCTTGGATGTCATGGTGCATGAAAGCGGCCCTGACCTCTTCCCCAACTTCGAATGCTTGCGGACCGATCGCTGGGCCCAGCCAGGCCATCAGCGAGCCGGGAGGAACTCCCATGGCAGAGATAGTCGCTTCGATTACGCCATCGGCCAACCCGCGCCATCCGGCATGCGCAGCGCCAACCACCGTAGCATCGGTATCGCATAGGAGCACTGGCAGGCAATCTGCCGTCATCACCGTACAAACGGCATTGGGGCGGTGCGAGATGCAGGCATCTGCCCGTGGCGCGCAACCCGCCTGCTCGGCCACCATCACTTGCGTGCCGTGCACCTGCTCAAGCCAGACAGGCTCACTCGGAACAAGAGGATTCAAAAGGTTGCGGTTGGCTGCCACCGTCAAGGGAGAGTCGCCGACATGCGCCCCCAGATTGAGGCTGTCATACGGGGGAAAGCTCAAGCCGCCGAGGCGTGTCGTCTGCAGCGACCGGACACGAGACGGCGCAGGCCAGTCAGGGACAATCAGATGCTCTGTTTTCAGCATCAATCCCCGTCCTCGAAATCGTCTTCGAAGTCCTCGTCAAATTCGTCTTCATATTGCATTTCGAAGGCCTCTTCG
The DNA here is from genome assembly GCA_027310505.1 of bacterium. Classification (GTDB taxonomy): domain Bacteria; phylum Pseudomonadota; class Gammaproteobacteria; order Burkholderiales; family Methylophilaceae; genus CAIJXJ01. The sequence continues at coordinate 2,911 of DAIDAS010000352.1, read as the reverse complement.
GCAGGGGCCTCCTCGAAACGCATCGCTTCCAGCAAGGACTTCATGTCAGCCGGCAACTCAGCCTGCCATTCCATGGCCTCGCCAGTCGCAGGGTGGATCAACCCCAGACGTACCGCATGTAGCGCCTGGCGCTTGAAGCCTTTCAAGGCTTCGCGCAGGGTTGGCGTAATCGCCTGGTTCGGTACGATGCCGCGCAGGCCATATACCGGGTCTCCCACCATCGGCGCGCCGATATGTTGCATATGGACACGGATCTGGTGCGTGCGACCGGTTTCGAGGCGACAACGCAGGTAGGTATGCACGGCAAAACGTTCCAGCACTTCGTAATGGGTAATCGCCGGTTTACCGCCTACACGTGTCACTGCCATTTTTGTGCGGGCATGCGGATGGCGGCCAATTTGCGTATCCACGGTGCCATTCTGCCAAACCTGCCCCCATACGATGGCCCGATATTCGCGCTTCACTGTTCTCGCCTGCAACTGGCGTACCAGACTGGTTTGTGCGGCAATCGTCTTGGCCACGACCAAGAGGCCGCTCGTGTCTTTATCCAGACGATGGACAATCCCGGCGCGGGGCAGATCTTTCAACTGGGGACAATGGTGCAGCAAGGCATTGAGCAGCGTGCCCTCCCAGTTACCCGCGGCAGGGTGCACCACCATGCCGGCTGGCTTGTTGATGACGAGAATATGGCCATCCTCGTACACAATGGACAGATCGATATCCTCGGGCTTGAAGGCGCTTTCTTCGGGCGCGGACTGCGGTGTAACCTGTACGCGCTCACCCCCCCAGACCTTTTGCTTGGCAGTTGCAGGCTGTCCATCGACATGCACCAACTCCTCCTTGATCCAGCCTTGCAGGCGAGAGCGGGAGTAATCCGGCAGTAACTTGGGCAATGCCTGGTCAAGACGTAACCCGGCGAGGTTTTTCGGAATTTCGAGCAGGATAGGATCAGGCTGGGTCATCAGTTATAATCTATAAAAAATTCAATCGGATCGCTTCAATGAAACGTAGTTTAGCCCTTATTGCCGTTCTCTTGCTCAACGGCTGCGCCCTCTTCGGCGAACCCACAGAAATCGACGAGACTAAAGGCTGGTCGGTACAAAAAATCAACAGCGCGGCGGAAGAACGCATGCGCGACAGGGACTACGAAAAAGCCATCAAGCTTTATCAGACGCTGGAGTCGCGTTATCCGCATGGCCGCTATGCCATGCAGGCTGAAATGGAAATCGCCTACGCCTATTACAAAAAAGGCGATGCCGCTGCCGCCATGGCTGCCGCAGACCGTTTCATCAAGCTGCACCCTCACCACCCCAACGTCGACTATATGTACTACCTGAAGGGGCTAGCTACATTCAACGAGCGCGGCATCGTCGAGAAGCTGACCGCACAGGACATCAGCGACCGCGACCCGAAAGCACTGCGTGAGTCGTTTGCCGCCTTCAAGGAACTGATCACCCGTTATCCCGAGAGCAAATATGCCAAGGATGCCACCTTGCGCATGACTTATCTGGTCAACACCTTGTCGCAACACGAACTGCACGTGGCGCGCTATTACATGAAGCGCCAGGCCTACATCGCAGCACTCAACCGCGGCAAGTTCGTGATAGAGAATTACCCGGAAACGCCTGCCGTCGAAGAAGCGCTGGTCATCATGATCAGCGCCTATGACCTGCTGGACATGGATGACCTCAAACAGGACACCCTGCGCGTACTCAAAACCAACTATCCGGAAAGCCGCTTCAACACCACGGGCGTTCCCGAAGACAAAAAGGTGTGGTGGAAGTTCTGGGAAAGTCTCTGGTAACAGCACACTGGCTTGCTGGCCGCTAATGCGGACAGCAAGCGATTAACGCTTGGCGCGCTCGCTATCCTTGCGCGCTTTCAACTCTGCACGCTGAGCCGTCTTGCGACGACGCATGCTGACGATTCCCTCGCCTTTCTTCGGCTTTTCCGGTTCGGCATACGGGTTCTCGCCTTGCTTGAACTGCACCCGTAACGGCGTTCCGGAAAGCTCGAACGCCTTGCGGAACACACCTTCCAGAAAACGCACATAACTCTGCTTGACGCCATCCACATGGTTGCCGTGCACGACGATAATGGGTGGATTACTGCCACCCTGATGCGCGTAGCGCAACTTGGGGCGAATACCTTTGGATATTGGCGGCTGATGCTGCTGGATAGCCTCTTCCAGCACACGCGTCAACTTGGGGGTGGAAAGCTTGGCCATGGCGGACTTGTATGCGCCATCCACCGATTGCAACAACTGGTTGAGGCCACTACCCTTGAGTGCCGAGATGTAGTGGAACTTGGCAAAGTCGAGGAACTGCAGCTTGCGATCTATCTCGCGCTTGATCCAGTCACGCTGGTCGGTGTTGAGACCGTCCCACTTGTTCACAGCCACGACGAGGGCACGTCCGCTTTCCAGAATAAAAGCCGCGATGTGCGCCTCTTGCTCGGTAATGCCATCCTGTGCATCCACCACCAGGATCACAACATTGGCGTCCTCGATGGCCTGCATGGTCTTGATGACGGAAAATTTCTCGACAGCCTCGAACACCTTGCCGCGCCGACGTACCCCCGCGGTATCGATCAGGGTGTAGTGCTTGCCATTGCGTTCAAGATCAATATAAATCGAATCCCGCGTGGTGCCGGGCTGGTCGAATGCAATCACGCGCTGTTCGCCCAGCAAGGCGTTCACCAAAGTGGATTTGCCCACGTTGGGCCGGCCGACAATGGCAACCTTGGGAGATTGCGTATCTTGCGCCCGGATTTCATCTTCCTTAGGCGCAAAATCCACCAGCACAAGGTTGATGAGGTCGCGAACGCCTTCGCCATGGGCAGAAGAAATCGACAGCGGGTCGCCCAGCGCCAGCTCATGGAACTCGGCGGCAGAAATCGCGCGGTTCATGCC
>DAIDAS010000340.1 GCA_027310505.1 bacterium | reverse complement strand
TGGTAGCCGTTCAGCATGGCCTGGAAGCGAGCTTCGTCCAGGTTGCCATCGGCGTTGACGCACCAGTCGTTGACGGTAATCGCCAAGTCATAGGCCAGGACATCGTTGCAGGCGTAGTAAAAATCGATCAGGCCGGTCAGTTTGTCGCCATCGAACAGGACGTTGTCGCGGAACATGTCGGCGTGAATGACGCCGCGTGGCAGCGCCAGGTGCCTGAATTCGGCCTGATAGGCCAGTTCACGCTCCAGCAGTGCGCGCTGTTCGCCATCGAGAAACGGCAGTACGGTTGCCGCCGTCGTGTTCCACCAATGTGGGCCACGCGGGTTTTTCATAGATTGCGGGAACGACTGTCCGGCCAGGTGCATCCTGGCCAGCACTGCGCCCATTTCGGTACAGTGGACGGGGTTTGGCGTTTCCAGCGACCCGCCACGCAGGCAGCTCACCAGTGCGGCGGGTTTGCCGTTGAGTGCCCCGAGGTAATGGCCGTCGACATTCGCGACCGGATGCGGACAGGGAATGCCATGGTCGGCCAGATGCGCCATCAGGTCGAGAAAATAGGGTAATTCGTCCGCGCTGTTTTTCTCGAACAGGGTCAGCACGTACCGTCCGGCACTGGTCGTGACGAAATAGTTGGTGTTGGTGATGCCGGAAGCGATGCCCTTGAGCTCAAGCAATTCGCCCAAGGGGTAGCGCTGCAGCCAGGCTTGCAGTTGATCAGGAGTGACGGTGGTGAAGACAGACATAAAAAACAGCGGGAGGGCCCGCAAGCCCTCCGATGTGAGATTAGAAACGGAATAACACCCAGTTTGGCACGGCAATGCGATCGCCGGGGCCATCCATGCGCGCCCATCCGCCGTCCACGGTTTCCTTGACGAGGTAATAGGGTACGCCATGTGACGGCGTCACTTTTTGCATGTAAAGCTCACCGTTGACGCGGTATTCCTCAATTGTTTCTTCGCCGCGCTTCACGATGGTGACCTGTGGCTCGGTGGCGGCATCCGGTTCATAGCCTGCCGGCGGGGCGGGCGGTTCCGGCAAAGGTTCCAGTTGCGGCGGAGTGTTTGCCGCAATCGTCAGCATTGGGGCGCAGAGCGCCAGAAAAATCAGGGTGCGAATGCGGGACATGGTGGCCTTTCGTCGACGGGTGGTTGCCGGTGAAATTCTAGCAGATACTGGCACGTATATTCACAGGTTGAGCTGAATTTCGCGTTCTTGCGCCGACGGCTCGAATCCGCGCATTTCGTAGTGTTTGAAGATGGCTTCGACAATTTGTTTGGGTTCGTCGATGACCTGGATCAGATCCATGTCTTCGGCGCTGATCATGCCTTCTGCGACCATCACCTTCTTGAACCAGTCCAGCATGCCCTGCCAGAAGGGGGTGTGTACCA
>DAIDAS010000337.1 GCA_027310505.1 bacterium | reverse complement strand
GTCGAAGGTGCCGCCGAGGATACCGATCGGGTGCAATTAGGCTCTGACCTGCCCGTCGCCCAGCACGATGTATTTCTGGCTGGTAAGACCTTCCAGCCCGACCGGGCCGCGCGCGTGAATCTTGTCGGTGGAAATGCCGATTTCGGCGCCCAGGCCGTATTCGAAGCCATCGGCGAAGCGGGTGGAGGCGTTGACCATGACAGAGCTGGAATCCACCTCGCGCAGGAATCTCCTGGCCTTGGTGTAGTTCTCGGTGACGATGGCCTCGGTGTGCTGCGACGAGTACTTGTTGATATGCTCGATGGCCTCATCCAGACCGCTGACTACCTTGCAGGAGACGATGGCGGCCAGGAATTCGGTGTGGTAATCCTCCTCGGTCGCGACCTTGGTTTGCGGCACCAGTTTCTGTGTTTCAGCGCAACCGCGGATCTCCACGCCTTTCGAGATCAGCATGTCCGCCAGCCTGGGCAGCATGGTCGCGGCGACGGCGCGCGCCACCAGCAGCGATTCGGTGGTGTTGCAAGTGCCCAGGCGCTGGGTCTTGGAGTTTTCCACGATGCGCAATGCCTTGGCCTCGTCGGCCTCGTCATCCACATAGACATGGCAGTTGCCGTCCAGATGCTTGATGACGGGGATGCGCGCCTCGTTGGAGATGCGCTCGATCAGGCCTTTCCCTCCGCGGGGGACAATCACGTCGACGTAGTCTTTCATCGTGATCAGTTCGCCCACGGCGGCGCGGTCGGTCGTCTCGACCACCTGTACGGCGGCGGCGGGCAGCCCTGCCGCGTGCAGGCCTTCCTGCACCAGCGCGGCCAGTGCCTGATTGCAGCGGATGGCTTCAGAGCCGCCGCGCAGAATGGCCGCGTTGCCGGATTTCAGGCACAGGCCGGCGGCATCCACCGTGACGTTCGGGCGTGCTTCGTAAATGATGCCGATGACGCCTAAAGGCACACGCATCCTGCCGACCTGGATGCCGGAAGGGCGGTATTTCAAATCGGTGATTTCCCCGATCGGATCGGCCAGCGAGGCGATCTGTTCCAGCCCTTCGGCCATCGTCGCGATGGATTTTTCCGACAGCGCGAGACGATCCAGCATGGCGTCGTCCATGCCGGCGGCGCGGGCGGCGTCGACGTCCGCACGGTTGGCTGCGAGCAACGCATCCTTGTCTCGGCGAATGGCGGCGGCGATGGTCAGCAGGGCCCGGTTTTTGGTGCTGGTGTCGGCACGCACCATCTGGCGCGATGCGGCGCGGGCGTTTTGCCCGAGTGCCTTCATGTAATGTTTGATGTCCATTCGTACCCTTTCGATCAGGCGGCTACCCGCCTGCGTGTTCCTGCGCGCGCCAGGCCGATGCAAAGGCGCGAGATTTCCAGCCAGGGACGGCCTTGTCCCAGCCCCTTGGCGATCTTGTCGATTTCCGCCATTTTCAGCATGGCCGCCTGCAACTGCCGCAAGCTGACCCGTGCCAGCATGCGCTTGACCTGCGCCTGCCGGTCTCCCCAGATTTTGGCCTGTTGCATGGCCCTTGCCAAGTTTTCACCACGCGTTTCCGCCAGCTTGACCCGCGTTACGCCACGCAGCAGCCAGGCCAGCACACCGAGCAGTGCGAGCGGTTGCACGCCTTCGGCTTCGAGCCCCTGCAGGATCTTTGCCGTACGTGCCACATCGCCATCCAGCAGGGCATCGCCGAGTTGGAACACGTCATAGCGTGAAACGTTCAACACCGCTTCGCGCACGGCATCCGCTTCGAGCGGGCCGTTCGGGAACAGCAGCCCGAGCTTCAGAATCTCCTGGTGCGCGGCGAGCAGGTTGCCTTCGACCTGGTTGGCGATAAATTCAAGCGTGGCGCCATCGGCCTGTTGCCCCTGCGCTTGCAGGCGCCTGCCGATCCAGTGTGGCAGACGGTCGATGTCTACGGTCTGCAGTGGGACGACGACCGCCGATTTCTCCATCGCGGTAAACCATGCGCTTTTTTGTCCCGGACCATCGAGCTTGGGCAACGTGATCAGGGTCACGGTATCGTCCGGCAACCTGCCGCAGTATTCCTGCAATGCCTTGCTGCCTTCAATGCCCGGCTTGCCTGAAGGAATGTGGATTTCCAGCAGGCGGCGATTAGCGAACAGCGAGACGGCCTGTCCGCTGGCAGCGAGTTGCTGCCAGTTGAAGTTCCTCTCGGCGGTAAAACTCAGGCGCTCGTCATAGCCTTGCGTTTTTGCGGTTCGGCGAACGGCATCGACGCCCTCCATCAGGGAAAGCGGCTCGTCGCCGGTGAGCACGTAGAGCGGGCGTAACCCCTTTTCGAGATGAGCGCCAAGTTGCTCGAACGGTAGCTTCATCGGGGTGTGCCGCTAATTGGCGGCGCTGGTCTTGCCGGGCTTCTGTGCGCTCAGGCGACGCATGATTTCGCGGGTGGCATCGGCACGCATGTCAGTATTGAGACGTGCTTCTTCGCCTTCCTTGGCGAGCAGCAGGGTATCGTCGTAAGAATAATCGCGTCTTTGCTCGACGGTCTGCGGTGTTCCCCACGTATCGTTGGAGTCAGCGCGGGTGCGGAATGTGACACGATAAATCAATTCGTATTCGCTCACTTTACCGCCACCGGAGAGCGAGAGAATGCGTTTTTCATAATTTTCGGTCACCAGTTCCAGCTGCATTTCGGCCAGTTCCGGATTGTTCACCACCTTGACGCCGTTGCTCTTAAGCGAACGTTTCAGATCGGACATGATGCCGGGTGCGCCGCTTTGCTGGATGTACAGGGTCTGGAATGACAGCTCGGTCAGTCCGCGCAGATGGAAGCCGCAGGCGGCGAGGGTCAGCACGCACAGGGCCAGCAGGATGTTGCGGAAACGACTCACGGAATTTTTCATGTTTATCCCACCACCACGTTGACCAATTTGCCCGGTACGACAATCACCTTGCGTACGCTAACACCCTCGAGGT
>DAIDAS010000336.1 GCA_027310505.1 bacterium | reverse complement strand
GCCATACACGATGCCAATGCCGTGCCGCTCAGGGAGCGCCAAGCCGTCAACTCGCTGGTGGCTGCCGAAAATAACGACCGCACCGCGTTGTACCGTGAAATCGCCAGCGCCAACGGCCACCCGGAATGGGAGTCCGAAGTGCGCAACACCTTCGCCCAGCGCTGGGTGCAGAAGGCGCAGAGCGGCTGGTGGTACCAGAATGGCGGGGGCTGGGCCAAGAAGTGACGCCGTCTTTAGTTTTCGACATCGAGACCATCCCCGATACCGATGGACTGAAAAAACTGCTCGATCTGCCTGCCGATACTTCGCCGGCAGATGTCGCGCGGGTTGCCTTTCATCAGCGCCGCCAGGCCGGGCAGTCGGAGTTTTTGCCGCTGCACGTCCAGCGTGTGGTGGCGATCTCGTGCGTGTTGCGCGAGGGCGAGAATTTCCGCGTCTGGTCGCTGGGCAACCCGGATGAAAGCGAAGGGGCGCTGATCCAGCGCTTCTACGACGGCATCGAGAAATACACCCCCAACCTGATCTCGTGGAACGGCGGCGGCTTCGATCTACCGGTGCTGCATTACCGCGGCATGATCCACAATGTGGTCGCGCCGCGCTACTGGGACATGGGCGACGACGACCGCGACTTCAAGTGGAACAACTACATCAGCCGCTACCATATGCGCCATACCGACCTGATGGACCTGCTCGCGCTATATCAGGGCCGCGGCAATGCGCCGCTGGACCAGCTGGCGCAGCTGTGCGGATTCCCCGGCAAGCTGGGCATGGACGGCTCCAAGGTGTGGGATGCCTATCAGGCCGGTGAGATCGAGGCGATACGCAATTATTGCGAGACCGACGTGGTGAACACCTGGCTGGTGTACCTGCGTTTCCAGCAGATGCGCGGCCTGCTGACGCCTGAAGCCTATCAGCGCGAAATCGGCCTGGTGCGCGAAACGCTTGGCGGGTACACGGATGTCCATTGGCAGGAGTTCCTGTCCAACTGGGCCTGACATTTTTGTAATATTTTATTTATTGATTCAACAGTATGGCATTCAATCCCCCCGCAATTATCGAATCGCTCGACCAGGAAGGTCGCGGTGTCACGCACGTCGAAGGCAAGGCCATTTTTATCGAGGGCGCGCTGCCCGGCGAGACAGTGACATATTCCAGTTATCGCAAAAAGCCCACTTACGAGTTCGCCCGCATCGAGCAGGTCTTGCGCGAATCGCCCAACCGTACCAAGCCGCAATGCCCGCACTTTGGCATGTGTGGCGGCTGCGCCTTGCAGCACGTGGAGCTGTCGACACAGGTCGCCTCCAAGCAGCGTATGCTGGAAGACAACCTGTGGCACATCGCCAAGGTCAAACCGGAAAGCATGCTGCCGCCGATCATCGGCCCGGCCTGGGGCTATCGCCACAAGGCCCGTCTGCGGGCTCGCTATGTGCCGATGAAAGGCCGCGTGCTGGTCGGCTTCAATGAAAAGCACAGCAGCTATGTGGCGGACATGAAGGAATGCCACGTATTGCCGCCGCACATTTCGGCGCTGATCGTTCCGCTGCAGGAGCTGCTGGCCAAGCTCTCCATCCGCGATCGTATGCCGCAGGTGGAAGTGGCCGTCGGCGAAAGCGTGTCGGTACTGGTGTTCCGAGTGCTGGAGCCGATCGAACCCGCAGATGAGCCGCTGATCCGTGAATTTGCCGATCAGTACGGCGTACAGGTCTGGCTGCAGAGCAAAGGCCCGGAAACTGCCACGCCGTTTCATCCGCTGGATGCGCCGCAGCTTTCCTATTCGCTGCCGGAATACGATCTGGTGTACCCCTTCATGCCGACTGAGTTCACCCAGGTCAACCCGTACATCAACCGTGTGATGATCCGGCGCGCCATGGCGCTGCTGGACCCGCATCCGGGCGAGCGCATTGCCGATTTCTTTTGCGGGCTGGGCAACTTTACCCTGCCGATCGCTCGCAAAGGCGCTTCGGTGCTCGGCATGGAAGGTTCTTCCGCGTTGCTGCGCCGCGCCAATGAAAGCGCCGAACGCAACGGTCTGTCGCATGCCGTGGAATTCCGCGAGGCCGACCTGTTCGAAAAGACCGCGGACAGCCTGGCCGCGCTCGGCCATTTCGACAAGTGGCTGATCGACCCCCCCAGGGACGGCGCGCTGGAACTGATCAAGGCGATTGAAGACCATACCGCCCCGCAACGCATCGTTTACGTTTCCTGCAACCCGGCAACCCTGGCGCGCGATGCCGGCGTACTGGTGCAGGTCAAGGGCTATCGCATGCTGGCAGCCGGGGTCATCAACATGTTCCCGCATACTGCCCACGTCGAGTCGATTGCGTTGTTCGAGAAGCACGTGTCGTGATCCAACGGCGGTGGATGCGCCTTTTGGCGCTGGCCGCGCTGATCATGCCGCTGGCCGGCGGGTGTTCCCGGCCGGCCAGTCACCCCGAAATCCGCTTTGCCGTCGCGCAGGCGCCGCTGAACCTGGATCCGCGCTACGCGACCGATGCCGCTTCCGAGCGGGTCAACCGGCTGCTTTACCGGCAGTTGGTGGATTTCGATGCGCATTCCCGCGCCGTTCCCTCACTGGCCAGTTGGGTGAGGCTGGATGAGCGGC
>DAIDAS010000320.1 GCA_027310505.1 bacterium | reverse complement strand
CCTGATGCGTGCCTGGATGAATGCTGATGCGTTGGCTAATGACATGAAGGATGCCAACGAAATTTTCCCCAGACACGACCCCATTGCAAGCTGGCGATTTCGTCGCGCTCTTCCAGCCCAGATTTATCATGAAGCTAAATTTGATAAACAAAGCTTTCTTGTCGGTGTCAGGGCTTCGAAAAAAAACGACCTGGAAATCACCGACGCTCTGCGTGCAATCAAGAATGCTGGAAAAACGGTTTTCTCTCCCAGACAATTCTGGCTTGGCGTTCAGGTAGGACGCTCTGACACAGCAATCAGTCTATGGGTAGCAGTAGAGTTGAGAAAAGGCTGGAAAACGCGCCATGGAATGTAGCTTGCCCACAGCCGCGCCGGGAATACCCACCCGCCCACACCGCAAGGGCGGGGACGGCTGCCCGACGGCTCGCTCTTGCGTGCCACAGGGCCGCTGCTCGCTTCCATCTGATGGACAAGCTACACCCCATCTCCAAGCGCCAGCTATCGCACGCGCCTGGTGTTTTAGACCAACGCCACGGCTCCACCGTCGCGTTCCTTGCGCAGGCCGCAGGCGGCCCGCGCTGTGGTATCGAAAACCATGTGTGTGGCCCTCCTTTCCGTCTGTATCTGCTCTTCAGAGCCGCCCAAGGCGTCCAGCCGGCACGGCGGGTAAAAGGCGCAAGTCATCGCGCCAGCCGGGAATGAACGAGGAATCCGTCACCGGGAAACAGCACCCCGGCGACACCTCATTAAATCCCGTCTGTCACGCTGCCTTGCAAACCCGCCTAAAAACGTGCCGCCCGACCGCTCACAAGTGAGGCGGCTCCGAAGAGCAGAAATTCAACAGACGGAAAGGAGAAATCATGACCACACACACCATCGATACCACCAACAGCGCAGGGTGTTCCCCCTGCACCCCCGAGGCCCACCAAAAAGCAGGCGTTGAAATGACAAAAGACCAATGGCGTAAGACTCACCGCGATTTCAAATCCGTAATCGATGGTCAACGCTATGTACTCCAGTGGACAGCGAATGGCACTGGTCTCGTTCCAGTAACCATCATCATCTAGGTGAAACTGAAATGCATAATGCGACGTTGAAAACGGCAGATGAAATGCGGTCGGCAATCGACACATTCAAAGCGGAGCTGGGCAAGCTGAACGATTGGGAAAATGCTGCCCTGGATAAGCTCTGGGGTTGGATGAGCACCCACCTGGTCACCATCGAAATTGAAATGAACAAACGAAAGGGATAAATCATGGAAGCTGAACAATCAAAAAACAACCCAATCTCAATGGGGCTGGCCTTTGTTATCTGGCTGGGACTGCTCTTGCTGTTTGTATTAACGCTGTTCGCTCGATGGCAATTAGCCCCAATTGTGTGGGTCGGAGCCGGTATCTACCTTAACCGTACTGTTTTGCGCGGCCTGATCGGATGGCATCCGATCTACGACACGCTCGATAACGTCGCCGGGGAAAAATTCAAAATGCTGTTGCTTTGGCCGCTTGCCTATCCAACATTGTTTATCAAGCTGCTTGTTGCAAAACATCTCTAGCCACTACGCTGAAACACTCATATAACCCAGATCGGCCACCAAACAGGTGGCCGAAAACGTTACAGCGTAACGATTAGAACGAGAATCCAGCCCCCACCTGCAGCGATGGGCGGCCTACCAGCGAGGCCGACGCTGTGACAGTGGTTTTGGGCAGAGCAGCAGCAAATGAAATGGCAGTGGCCGTGTTGCTCCCGAATTGCCCACCACCAATGCCTAATCCAATACCCTTGATCGACCGAAGGGCAGCAAGTGAAGCACTGGAGCTGGCCGAACTCATTGCCATGCTTTCAGCAATCCCGCCTTCAGCCTTATCCATTCGACTTTCCAACCCATCGATCCTGCTACTCAAGCCGTGCGCATAATCAAATGCCTGGCTAGCCGTTGCCAATGCTGTACCAGCTACGGCTGCAGCGCCATTTGCAGTTGCCTGCGCTGTATCGGCTGTAGCTTGTGCAGTTGCTGCACTTGCGCGGGCTGTGGTATCTACTGTTCCGACGCTAATCCCGGCTATAGCCGAATTAAGCTGTCCGATAGTGGCCGCGTCATGGACACCGATGCCGTCAGACACATTAACAAGCCGCCTTGTCTCAGTGCTGTTACCAAATGAAACAATGCCAGGTTCACCTGCGAACGACTCAAGGCCAATAGCTATTGAGCCTGTCGCGTGACTGTCTACAGTTGCGACCGCGCCAATGGCGATAGAGCCATAGGACATGGTACTGGCATTCATGCCCAGTGCAATAGAGTTTTCCCCATTGGTTTGCGACCCTAATCCAATCGAAGTCGATCCCATGATCGAGGATGATGCCCCAGCACCCAGCGCCGTAGAATAGCCTACAGCGTAAGCTGAATTGCCCACTGCGGTGGCAGTGATCGAGCCGTCAGTAGTCGCGCCATCGAGGCCTCCGGCACTGGCGACAGAGGCGGTAAAAGCAAAGGATAGTGCGATGGCGATTTGCGTCTTCTTCATTTTGAACTCCAAATAAGGGGCTGAAAATCCGCCATATCAGCGGTTGTGCCCGCCCCGGTCGGGGCACGCCCCGAATTGGAGATCAAACTTATAACTGGCAGCAAATCACTATAGAGAAATTGTGATGCTCCTAAATTTAAGCCGCTTTGGCTCTAAACCCAACCACATTAGCACCTGATCTAGCCGCATCAAGATAATCAGCCCAGTCCTGCATCATCTTCGTGCGTTGAGGAATGTACAGAGCATGGTTGTACGCTGCGCTGACTTCATCGCGTTGACTGTGGGCCAGTTGGAGTTCAATCCACTCATGGTTATATCCCTGCTCATGAAGAACGGTCGATGCAATGCCACGAAAGCCATGACCGGTCATTCTGTGCTTGTACCCGGCAATTTCCAGGCACTTGAGAATGGTGTTATTGCTCATGGGTTGACTACGGTGATTCTGGTTGGGAAAAAGCATCACACCATCGCCACTGATCGGCTTAAGGAGTTCCAGGACTTCCAAGGCTTGCCGGGAAAGCGGCACAATGTGAGGCGTTTTCATTTTCATGCGCTCGGCTGGAATGCGCCACTGGGCGGCCTCAATGTCTAATTCGTCCCACCTCGCCCCGATAAGTTCGCTTGTTCTTACAAAGGTGAGAGCCAGCAATCGGACGGCCAACCGGGTTAATGGGCTGGATCGCCCCGCCTCGATTGCCCGTAGCAGGGCCGGGAGCTCTTTAACGTCCACTCTTGCATAGTTCTGTTTTTTGACGGATGGCAGGATGTCGGAAGGCCTCACGTCAGCGGCGGGGTTACGTGCGGCAAGGTTGTGGGCTACGCCATACCGGAAAACCATACTGATGGTTTGCAAATTACGCTTTGCCAGATCAATAGCGCCACGCCCGGCAATTTTCTTGATGACGGTGACAATCTCATAAGCTTGTATGTCTGAAATTGCCCTATTCCCCAGATCAGGGAACACGTCCTGTTCCATACGAGTCATTACGATCCGTGCATGGCGTTCAGATT